>NZ_JCAQIA010000006.1:0-121534 GCF_059621085.1 Halochromatium sp. NSM3
TAAACTCTTGGCGCAAGCGGCAGCCCGTTCTCGACGGTCACCTTAAAAGGGCTGAACCTGTGCATCCTGTAAATAGGTCTGAACGGCTTCGTCAAGTAATTCTTGGACCGAAATTTCAAGCTCCTGCGCGATGACGGTCAAGCGCTGTTCAAGATATGGGTTCAAAATAAGCATTGAAGTTCTTTGAGAGCCAGACAGTCATTAAATTTTTCTAAAGAAGCGCAGATTATCATTAACCAACACCTCCGCGATCTTACCCCCGTCTCGACCGTTTGGCAGGAACATCACTCGCATGATCTATCGGTCAGAGCACGGCCCGCCAAGGAATCACCTCAACCCCCTCACGCTGATAAGCCTCGTCGCCACCATAGATCAGCCAAGGCGGCAACGCCCGCTCACCGGCTAACTCTTGCCAACGGTGCAAGCTGCGCAGCCAGCTGTTGACCAGCGTCGCCCCGGACTTGATCTCGACGGCGCGCAAGCGCGTGCCTTCCTCGAACAAGACATCGACCTCTTGGCCGGTGTTGTTGCGCCAGAAGTACAACTCTGCCGGCTGACCCTGGTTGTAACGTTGCTTGATCAACTCCGAGACCACCAACGTCTCGAATAGGGCGCCACGTTGCGCATGGATGCTCAGTCCATCGATGTCCTTGATACCGAGCAAGGCGGCCGCCAGCCCGGCATCAAGAAAGTAGAGCTTGGGTGTCTTTACCAGCCGCTTGCCGAAGTTTTCGTGGTAGGGGCGGAGCAAGACGATGAGATAGCTTGCCTCGAGGACCGTCAGCCATTCGCGCGCGGTGGTGTGCGAGACGCCGGCATCGTTGGCCAACGCAGACAGATTCAGGAGTTGTCCAGTGCGTGCCGCACAAAGCCTCACGAAGCGCTGGAACAGGCTCAGATCGCGCACGGCCAGCAGTTGGCGGACGTCGCGCTCCAGATAGGTTGCGATGTAGTTGGGGAACCAATCCTGCGGCGAGAGCGGCCGATCGTAGAGCGGGGGGTAGCCGCCTTGCCACATGAAGCGATCGAGCGTCTGCGGGAGCGCATTCACGGCGGTTAGCTCGCGGATCGAGAACGGCAACAGCTCGATGCGCCCGACGCGTCCGGCTAGCGATTGCGTGAGACCGGCGATCAGGCCGAACTGCTGCGAGCCGGTCAGGATGAAATCGCCCATGCGCCGGCGCTCATCCACATGCCCCTGTAGGTAAGACAGCAACTCGGGCGCGCGCTGCACCTCATCGATCACCGCGCCATCCGGAAATCGCGCCAAAAAGCCACGTGGATCATTCAGCGCGAATTCCCGGCTTTCCGGGTTCTCCAGCGTCACATAGGGCCGCTCGGCAAACAGCGCTCGTGCGAGCGTGGTCTTGCCGGACTGGCGTGGACCGGTGATCAGGAGCACGGGGAAGCCCTGCGCGAGACGATGGGCGGTGGGTGCGGCTTGGCGAGGTATCATGCCGCGATGTTACAAATTGAAGCTTGAAACTGCAATTTGTAAACGCTGCCGGTGACAGGCCCGGAAACCGGTTGCTCTCAATGCTGTGCAAAAGATCGCGCTTCACGTTGCTTGAGCGGCTCAGCGTGGACGCCCTTGCAGCATCGCCGCCGGCGCCCAGCTCCGCCATGCCCAGAATCCCAAAAGATCGCAAAACACTCGCGAGTATGTTGCAATCGCTGGCTAGTGAAGAGGCATCAGAAAGTACATCATGAAGCATTTGGCCCCCGCAGAGAGCGGCTCCCAGCTCAACCGGCTCGAAGCAGCCATCGATCACCTCCTCACCGAAGCCAAGCGCTGCGGCGCGAGCGCGGCCGAAGCCGGCGTCAGCGCCAGCACCGGGCTCGAGGTCGCGGTGCGCATGGGCGAGATCGAGACCATCGAGCACACCCGCGATCACGGCCTCGGCATCACCGTCTACTTCGGCAAGCGCAAGGGCTCGGCGAGCACCTCGGATCTGAGCGCCGGCGCGATCAGCGACGCGGTTGCGCAAGCCTGCAGCATCGCCAAGCACACCCAGGAAGACCCCTGCGCCGGCCTGGCGCCAGCGGAGCTGATGGCGAGCGAGATCCCGAACCTCGATCTTGAGCATCCTTGGGGCCTCAGCGTCGATGACGCAGTGCGGCTGGCGACCGAGTGCGAGGACGCCGCGCGCGCCCAGGATGCGCGCATCGTCAACTCCGAGGGCGCCAGTCTCAGCACGCACGCCGGGATCAAGGTCTACGGCAACAGCCACGGCTTCGTCGGCGGCTATCCCAGCACACGCCATGGGCTCAGCGTCGCGGTGCTCGGCAAGGTCGGCGACGACATGCAGCGCGACTATTGGTGGACCTCGGCGCGCGCGCCGGAGGATCTGGAATCCGCTGAAAGCGTCGGCCGGCGCGCCGCCGAGCGCACCGTCGCCCGCCTCGGCGCTCGGCGCCTTGGCACTCGGCGCGCGCCGGTGTTGTTTCGCGCCGAGCAGGCGGCCGGGTTATTGCGGCATCTGTGCGGAGCCATCAACGGTTCCAGTCTCTATCGCAAGATGAGCTTTCTGCTCGATCAGCTCGGCGAGCCGATCTTTCCGGACTTCGTGCAACTGAGCGAGAACCCCCTGCAGCCGCGCGGTCTTGCCAGCGCGCCCTTCGATGGCGATGGCGTGGCGACCGCGCCGAAAGATCTCCTGCGCGATGGTGTGCTGCAGACCTATCTGCTCGATCACTACTCGGCCTGTCGACTCGGCATGACCACGACCGCCAATGCCGGCGGCGTGCGCAACATGACGGTCGGCATGAGCGACCGCGATCGTGCGGCCATGCTGCGCGAACTCGGCACCGGGCTGTTTGTGACTGATCTCATGGGGCAAGGCGTGAACAACGTCACCGGCGATTACTCGCGCGGCGCCACCGGCTTCTGGGTCGAGAACGGCGAGATCCAGTACCCGGTCGAAGAGATCACCATCGCCGGCAATCTGAAGGACATGTTCAAGGGGCTGGTCGCGATCGGCAACGACTGCGATTTCGTTGGCAGCACAACGACCGGCTCCTGGCTGCTCGATGAGATGACCATCGCCGGTGAGTGAATGATCGACCACAACCAAGCCATCGCCGACACCATCGCCGCGATCGAGGCCGCCCCGGAATCGGCGGCGGCGCTGACCCTCTACGCGCTGGTCAACACCCTGGAATACGACCGCGCCGGGCGGCTGTTCAAGCTCAGCAAGCTCGGCGATCTAAGCGCCGATCAGCGGCAGATCGCCTATGCGTTGATCGAGCACTCGGTGGTTGAAGGTATCGGCGATCCGGCCTGGGTCGAGGCCAAGGCGCGCATCGACCGCGCCATCCGTGGCGTCTGAGGCAATCCCGCATCACTCCATCATATCGATCTCGACCCCTTCCGCCTGCAGTTCGGCGGTGCGACCTTGCAGGAAACGCTGGAAGCTCGGTTCGTCGCGGTAGGCGCCACTGGCCACATAGTTCATGGCGCCGTTGATATGAAAGGTCTTCAGGTAGGCCTCGGTGCGGAAGACCTCATTGCCATCAGCGTCGAAGAACAGCAGGCTCGGGGTGTAGATGATGCCAAGCTCGGTCGACCACTCCCGGGTCGGCAGCTCGCGCCCATCCGGGGTCTGGATTGGATCAGTAGAGAAGGCGTTGACGACCGCAGCGTCAAACCCCTCAAGTGCCTCAGCAACTGCGTCGCGTTGCAGAATATCTTCATGCAGCTCATCGCAAGCAGCGCAGACCGGCTGCTCGAAGAGCAGCAGCAGCGGCCGATCCGAGCTTGCCCGATTCTCGGCCAGCCGCAGCGGATCCTTCAGAAAGCCGGTCTCTTGATGCAGCTGCCCGCTCGCCACTGTCGGCTGCTGCCGGCGGTAGAACTCTGTGAAGGTCTCTTCCGCCTGCTCGCGCTTGAGGGCAACATAACGCAGCCCCTGATGGAACTGGTGGGGCGGAAAATAGCCGTCGATGCGCAGCACCGTCTGCCCTTCCTCATCAAATAGCAACATGGTTGGGGTGTACTGCACGCCCAGCGCGGCCGCAAATTGCTTCTCGGTGGTCGGCTCACCCTCGAGGTCGATCACTTCGCGGTCGCCCCAGATGTTGATCGCCACCAGATCGAAGCCATCCTGTGCCGTCTTCGCGATCTCGCGATCAGCGAAGTTTTCGCGCAACAGCTTTTCGCAGTAGGGGCAGCCATCTTGGTAGAAGTAGAGGATCAGACGCCGGTCCTTCGCAGCTGCCTCGGCCACGTCTTCCGAAATATCGAGAAAGGAACTCTTAAACCAGCTCGGCTTGGCTTGATAGCCGGGGTTGCTGAGGTCATTGAGCACGGCCTCATCGCCGGCGGCATAGACCGAGCCGCTAGCCCCAAACACAGTGAGTCCAAAGGCCAACGAGAACAGGAGCAGGGATCGCCTCATGATGGTTACCTTCTAGTTGTGGCTCATTGCCGGCGCGGCGTGATCTGCACCGGATGCTGCTTGATGTAGGCCTGGTCGAACTCGAGTTCGATCGCGAAGCCACCTTCCTCTTGGCGCAGTTTGACCTGCTTGAGGTCGAGCAGCCGCACCGCGAGCCAGGTGGTCATCGCCGCGACCTGTGACTCGTCATCGGCAAGGATCGCGTTGGCCAGGTTCGCAGCGACGAACTGCGCCTTCTGCGCCAGCGCTGGCGCTTGCACGGGCTCACCATCGATCTCGATGCCCTCGGCCTCCATCTTTCGATCCATCTTGTCGAGGTAGGCGCCCTGGTAGTCCGGCAGGGGCTTGGCGCGGTCGTATTCGACCTGGGCGACGCCGTTCAGTAGCACGGCCATCATCGTACTCATAGGTCAGGGATTCCTCTGTGCGGCTTGGCGACCCAGGCGCTGAGCCTGCGATCTATCATCTACAGGCGATGATGGGCCCTGTTAGGCTTGTGCATTAATTGTCGAGCCTCCACGACGACAACAGTGTAACGGACTTCCTCAAGGTGCCCTCTATGGCGAACAAACCATCGACAAACGGGCTTGCCGTCCCAAGCAAGCGCCTGAGCCGCCTCTGGCACATGGGGCGTGCGACCACCGATTTCGCCACCGGCATCGGCCTGCGCGGCATGATCGACCTGGCCCGTGGCCGCGAAGGCGATGACCAGCGCATCCGCCTCAGCCCGCAGGCCACGCAGCGCCTGACTAACCGCCTCGCGCGTATGCGCGGCGCGGTGATGAAGATGGGGCAACTAATGTCGATGGACGGCTCCGACGTCTTCACGCCCGAGGCCGCCGAGATCATGGCGACCCTGCGCGATCGCGCCGAGCCGATGCCGCTGAGTCAGCTCAACCGCGTACTGACCGCCGAATGGGGCAAGGACTGGAACACGCAGTTCAAGCGCTTCGAGTTCGAACCCATCGCCGCCGCCTCGATCGGCCAGGTGCATCGCGCCGAGACCCGCGATGGCCGGCGTCTGGCGCTCAAGGTCCAGTTCCCCGGCGTGCGCGAATCGATCGACAGCGACATCGCCAACCTCGGCTTTCTCAGCCGCAACTTCGGCGCGATGCCCGAGGGCTTCGACCCGGCGCCGATGCTCGAAGAGGCGCGGCTGCAGCTGCACGAGGAGGCCGACTACGAAGCCGAGGCCGCTTCCTTGCGGGCCTATCGCGCGCTGATCGGCGATGACCCGGACTTTCTGGTGCCCGCCGTGCATGCGGATCTGTCGACCGCGCGCATCCTGGCGATGGATTTCGCCGAGGGTGTCTCGATCGACCACCTCAGCGCCAGCGACTTCAGCCGCGCCGAGCGCAACCGCGTTGCCACGCTGATGGCGCGGCTGATGATCCGCGAGCTGTTCGAGTTCGCGCTGGTGCAGACCGATCCGAACTTCGGCAACTTCCTCTACGACGCCGAGACGCGCCGCATCGTGCTGCTCGACTTCGGCGCCACGCGGGCGGTCCCGCCGGCGCTAATCGACGGCTATCGGCAACTGGCCCGCGCCACCCTGGCCGACGACCGCGCCAGGATGCGGCAAGGCGCGAGCGCGCTCGGCTACATCGGCAGCGAGGTGCCGACGGAGCAGGCTGAACGCCTGCTCGATCTGATCCGCCTCTCCGGCGAGATCATCACCAGCGACGGCCCCTATGATTTCGCCGACTCAACGCTGTTCGAGCGCGTCTTCGCGCGTGGCCGCGATATGTTCAAGGATCGGATGTTCAGCCACATGCCGGAGCCAGCGACCATGTTCCTGCAGCGCAAGTTCGCCGGCATCTTCATGCTCTGCCGGCGCTTGCGCGCCCAGGTCGATCTGCGCGCGATGCTGGAGCCTTATCTGGCCGACTCGAACCCAACCGCAAGGCTCAACGAGCCAGACCGCACAACCGACCTGGGCCAGCCGGGAGCAGTGGACAACACCCAGTCGGCGACGGCCAGCTGACTGCTCGGGCTTTGTCTGCTTCCCGATGATTGCCGGACAGTGGCTCTCAAATCGGGAAGCAGTGGATGGATACCTTCTAACCTGACCGGCGAGCCTGAACTGACAAATCAGGCGTCGTCAGCGCATGGGCCTCTGACCGGGCATTCTCCTGCTTGATCAGGCAGCGATCAGGCCCACTGCGATTTATCAATGATAATATTAGTATATGCTTAAATACTGTAACGATCCTCTCACTTCCTCGGAGCCGTACCATGCCCAAGACACCGCAACAGGGCTATCACCCCCTGTATTTCCTCGCCGCCCTCGGCGCGGGCGGACTCACCGTGACCTTCTTCCTCTACTTCATGTTCCTGGTGCCACACCCGGACACCCCGGTGGTCACCGCCGATGACTTACTGCTGCTCTGGGCGACCGGCGCCGACTGGGTGCGCCCGCTGATCATCTTAGGACTCGCCGGCATGCTGGTGATGGCCGTCATGCATCTGCGGCTGTTGATCTGGAATCTGTTGCAGTATCGGCGTTGGCGCCGTGAGACCAGCCTTGAGCAAATCCAGTCCGGCAACAAGGATGTCGCCCTGATGACCATTCCGCTGACGCTGACCATGACCATCAACGTCCTATTCGCAGTCGGCGCCGCCACCATCCCCGGCCTGTGGAGCATCGCCGAGTACCTATTCCCGGGCGTGCTGGTGATACTCATCGTGCTCGGTGCCTTCGCGCTGCGCATGTACGGTCGCTACCTGGCGCGCTTGGTGGTCACCGGCTCCTTCGACTTCATCGGCAATGCCAACCTGGGTCAGATGATGCCGATCTTTGCCTTCGCGATGATCGCGGTCGCCTTCGCCGCGCCGGGCGCGATGAGTCAGAACCAGGCCATCAATGCCATTGGGCTGTTCTTTGCGATCTTCTTTCTGAGCCTCGCGGCGCTGCTCGGCCTAGTCAAGCTGGTGGTGGGGGTGAACTCGATGTTCCGGCATGGGCTGACCGCCAGCGCCTCGCCCAGCTTGTGGATTCTGATCCCGATCCTGACCCTGTCCGGCATCACCCTGGTGCGGCTGATCATGGGCCTGCAGCATGGGTTCGATCTCGAGGTGCCGAAGCCGGCGCTGTTCGTGCTGACCTCGGTCATCCTCTCGCTCGAGATCCTGTTCGGCCTGCTCGGCTATGTGGTCATGCGCCGCCTCGGCTACTTCCGCGACTATCTGCATGGTGAGCAGAAGAGCCCCGGCGCCTACAGTCTGATCTGCCCCGGTGTCGCCTTCTTCGTCTTCGGCTGGTTCTGGATCATGTTCGGGCTGGTCGGCAACGACATCGTCACACCGCTGACCCCGGCCTTCTTCGTGCTGATGCTGCCGTTGATCCTAGTGCAATGGAAGAGTTTGGAGACGCTGCTCAAGCTCAACCGGAAGCTGTTGCGGAAGCCTGCGCAGCCACAAGTCGTCATCTAAAGGTATCCCTATTGGCCGGCATCCATCGGACGCCGGCAACATGTCATCCAAAAGCCCTGATCGCTGCGGCCAGCTCGGGATACTGAGCGGCATGCTCGGCGAGCGGCACGCCAGCGGCGATGGCTTCCCAGGCTTGGCGCAGGCTTGCCGCCCCGCCCTGCGGCCCCATCGGATGGCTGAATACCCCGCGACCGGGGACGAAACCGAAATCGGCGCTGCCCACCCGCTCATGCACGCCGGGCAAGGTCACCGCCGAATCGCTCCCGCCCGGCACCGGCAGACAGGGCTTGATCGTGCCCATCGGCTCGACGCAGGCGGCGATGCACTCCAGTACCTCATCCTCCGCTGTCATCATGCGCGGGCCGAAACCAGGCATGATCACCACATCGAAGCCGGCCAGACGCTGCAACTTGGTCCAAACCCGTGTATGGACGCCGAAATAAGGCAGCCGGCTCGCGGCGGCGATCAACGGGAAGTGCGCCACCAGCGGCACCTGCGCCTGCTTGCGCAACATGCGCACGGCGCTCAAGCCCACCGGCAGCGCGTTAACCATCGCCGCGTTGGCACCATTGGCGACCACCAGATCGTGCAGCGGCAGCAGCCGATCGACCTCATCGGTGATATTAGCGAGATAGACCTTGGGCTCGCCGGTCGCTTGCTCCGCTCGCTGGCGCGCGGCACCGAGCAGGGCCGAACGGCGCGCGATCGGCGACCAGTCCGGATCGGCCAGCATCTCGTCGTCCTTGGCGACATCGAGACCGCCAAGCCAGCCCTGGTAACCAAGCTCGGCAAAGGGCTCTGGCTCCAAGCCGATATTCGGCTTGATCACACCGAAGAAGAACGGCCGGTTATGAATCTGCCAGCGTTCGCGCAGTCCCTGGAGTCCGAATTGCGGCCCCTCGAACGCGGCCAGGAAGCGCTCCGGAAACTGGATATCCAGCAACTTGATCAGCGGCACATCGGGGGCAAAAAACGGGCCTTCGCCCAGGATCGCGCTGAGCAGATTCGGGATGCGCGGGCCAAAATTCGCGTGCGGATGCGCGATGCGCACCCGACAGACGCTGACGGGGCCATCGACCGGCGGGGCGAGCGGATAGCTGGTGCCGGACAGCTCGGTCACGACCTCCAGATCCAGCACCTTGGCGGCAAAGCGCGGGCGATAGTCCTCGTCGATATCGACCCGGGACCATTGCGCGGTCGACTGCTCGCTGCACAGATGGGCGGCAGCGACGCGCGGATCGCCCCGGCATTCGATGCGGTAGTCGAGGATCAGATGCGCCTCGGCATCGAGCGTCGACGCATCCGTGTAGAAACCATCGATATCGGCAGCACGCATGATCGCTCAGTCCTCCGCCGCTTGGCCAAGAAACTGCAAGGTCACGCTGCGCTCCGGGCGCGGGCCGTCCAGCTCGACGAAGAACACCGACTGCCAGCCGCCGAGCAACAACTCGCCGTCGGCGATCGGGATGGTCTCGGAGGCATTGGTGAACAGCGCCATCAGATGCGCGTGCGCGTTGTCGCGATCATCGACCGGCGCGAGGTTATGCAGGTAATCGCCATCGCGCGGCACCAGGCGCTTGAGGAAGGTCACCATATCGCGCTGCAGCTGGGTCTCGCGTTCATTCAGGCAGAGCGAGGCCGTGGTATGGCGCGAGAGCAGCGTTACCAATCCGTTACGCACTCCGCTGCGGGCGCAGCATTCGCGCACCTGCTCGGTGATGTCGACAAGCTGGATCGGCGCTGTCGTCTGCAATGTGATGGTGTCAAGGCGTGTCAGCATATCGATGGCTCTCGGCTCAATGGCTCTCAGCGCGCTTCAGGGTAAACATCATCATCCGGGAAAGAAGGTGTCGTCCATGATCTCCTCCATGCTCCAAGGGCAGTCCTCGGGGAATCCGCCCAGCCCCGTCTCCTCGATCGCTTTGGTCACCGCATCGGCCCAGATCGAGCTGCTCGAACTGTCCAGCCCGGATCAATGCCGCTTGCTGCTCGGCCCAGGCGGCGACGTCTTGCTCATACAAACTCGGTGCTGTCATAGCGGCTGCTCAGGAACGGCAGGAGCCACAGTATAGGCGAGCATGAAAGGCCCTGCGTTCATGGGCCGTTGGCAGACTGGCTCAGGCCGCATTGACGGACTCAAAGCTTGCAAGCGCCGAGCGCAGGTGCTCGACGATCTCCTCTGCCAGCACCTCGGGCTCGGGAAGGTTGTCGAGATCGGTCATCGTGGCATCACGCAGCCAGAAGACATCGAGACTCGCCTTATCGCGCGCCAGCAGTTCCTCCCGCGAAAATGCCCGCCACCTGCCGTCCGGCGTCTGTTCGCTCCAGGTCGGTTGGCGTTCGTGCCGGTTGGCCGGGTTGTAGCAGGCGACGAAATCCTGGAGATGGGCGTAGGTGAGCGGCTTTTGCTTGAGCGTGTGATGCACGTTGGTCCGATAGTCGTAGTACCAGACTTGGGCGGTTTGCGGATCGGGGCTGGCCGGGCGGTGATCGAAGAAGATCACGTTCGCCTTCACGCCCTGGGCATAGAAGATCCCGGTCGGTAGCCGCAGGATGGTGTGCAGATCGGTGGTTTGGAGCAATTTTCGCCGGATGGTCTCGCCGGCGCCGCCCTCGAACAACACATTGTCCGGCACCACCACGGCGGCGCGGCCGGTGGTCTTGAGCAGGGTGCGGATGTGCTGGACGAAGTTGAGCTGCTTGTTCGAGGTCGTGGCCCAGAAATCCTGGCGGTTGTAGGTCAGGTCATCGGTGGCCTGCTCGCCCTCGGCATTGGTGAAGCTCATGGCGCTTTTCTTGCCGAAGGGCGGGTTCGCGAGCACCAGGTCGAAGGTCTGCGACGGCGGCGCGATCAGCGCATCGGCAGGCGAGACCAGGCTCTCGCCCGTCATCTCGCCGATCCCGTGCAGGAACATATTCATCAGACACAGCCGTCGCGTACCGGCGACGATCTCGTTGCCTTGGAAGGTGGCGTGTTTCAGGAAGGCCTTCTGATCCTTGTCGAGCGCGTGGTGCGTTGGATCGGTCAGGTAATCATGCGCGGCGAGGAAAAACCCGCCAGTGCCGCAAGCCGGATCGGCGATGGTCTTGCCCGGCTCGGGGCGCACGCACTCGACCATGGCGCGAATCAGCGCGCGTGGGGTGAAATACTGACCGGCGCCGGATTTGGTGTCCTCGGCGTTGCGCTCCAACAGCCCCTCGTAGATGTCGCCCTTCACATCGGCGCCCAGCATCACCCACTGAGTGCCGTCGACCATGTCGATCAGCCGGTAGAGCTTGGCCGGGTCGGTGATCTTGTTCTGCGCCTTGGTGAAGATTTGCCCGAGCATGCCCTTGTGCTCGCCCAGGCGGCGCAGCAGCAGGATGTAGTGCGCCTCCAGCTCCGCACCGCGCCGGGTGGTCAGGCTGGTCCAGTCATAGCCTGCAGGGATGCCGACATCGCGGTTGTAGGGCGGGCGCGCGTATTCGTCCGCCATCTTGAGGAAGATGAGGTAGGTGAGCTGCTCCAGATAGTCGCCATAGCCGACGCCATCGTCGCGCAGCGTGGTGCAGAAGCTCCAGACCTTGGAGACGATAGGGGCGGTGGTCATGAGAGTGCTGCCTGTTCAGTTGCGCGAAGGACGTTGGCGTCTGTTTGCCTGAAATACGTCTTAGACGTACCCTGGATTGATGTACACGATCATCGAGACGCCCCTGTTCACGGCTGATGCGCGCTCCATCTGGACCGATGACGAGCGCGGCGAGTTTTGCGCCTGGCTCAGCAAGCACCCGCTGAGCGGTGCCCTCTTAAAAGCCGTTCGGGAGACCATCGGCGATGCAAGATAACGACATTATCACGGGTGAAGCGCTCGGCGAGAAGCTGCTCGAATCCGTCCGCCAGATGAAAGCCGGTCAAGGAACAGTGGTGTACCCACCGGCCCAGGCCGCGCGACACCGGACCGGGCTCTCGCAAGCGCGGTTCGCTGAACTGCTCGGGGTGTCCGTGCGAACCCTGCAGGAATGGGAACAGGGCAGACGCCAGCCGAGCGGTGCGGCGCGCACGCTGTTCAAGGTCGCCGAGTGCCAGCTTACGGCCTGGTCACGCTGTCGATCAGATAAGGAAGCGCCTTAGAGCCAGTTTGGCGCCAAATTGGCGCCAGTGATAGACTAGGCGCTCAAGCACTCGCTGGAGCATGGAAAATGCGAACCGCCACCACCAAACAAGACCGCATCGGGGCACGCGTGCCCCACGAAGTTTATGAAACCTTGTGCCGTGCCGCTGAACTGACCGGCGCCACGGTCAATCAGTTTCTGGTACAAGCTGCGCTGAAAGAGGCTCAGGAGGTCATCGAGCGCCAAGAGGTCATCCGCCTCTCGCCGCGCGACTGGAACTGGTTGCTCGACCTGATGGACAACCCGCCTGAGCCCAATGCCACGTTGAAAGCCGCCCTGACCCGTTACCAGACAGCCAAACGCGATGATGCAGGTACAAGCTTTAACTGGGAGTCATGATCGGCAGGGCTTCGACTGCGGCCGACAGGAACTGAACAGCTGGCTGTGGCAGGTCGCCCGTCAGCATCAGGACAAAGGGCTGTCGAAGACCTTCATCGCCGTTCGCGAGGAAGCGCCAGAGCGCATTTGCGGCTATTACGCGTTAACGCTGGCAGAACTCGACAACCGGCATCTGTCCGAAGCCTGGCGCAAAAAGTTACCAGGTCGCATCCCCGGTGTACGGCTGGGGCGCTTGGCTGTCGACAGTCAGTATCAGCGCAAAGGTCTGGGCGAACTGCTGCTGGTCGATGCCATGACGCGCGCGCAGCGCATCTACGCCGAAGCGGGTGGGATTGGTTTGTTTGTCGACGCACTGGATGAACAGGCGGCAAATTATTACCGGCGCCTGGGCTTTCAATCAGCACCAGATAACCCGCTGTTGTTGTTCCTGTCGGCAAAGGTCACTGCCTCAATGGGCAGGGCAGCGCGCGCAGAACACGCGTCACCCGAAGCAGATCGTCCGGGTTGAGCAAACCTCATTCGCAACATTTCCTGATCTGAAAAACCCGATAGCGAATGCGACGAAGAATATGCATGAGTTCAGCGTTACGGGTAGCGATGGCCTCTTTTAACTGCGTCCGCTGGGTGACTAACACATGGCCCGACCACTGAAACGGGATGGTCGCCGTCACCATCCCGTCAGGCGAGCCGTCGACAAAGAACAGCTCGATGGAACGACCTTTTTTGTTGTTCATGCAGTGGACTTTCTCGTTCGGCGATGTTTCGAGGATGTGGTGCGGCCCGCCTTGATCCGGTCCAGCAGCACCGAGGCAGGTTCGTCGTCGGGGTCTTGGGGGACGAGTTGGCCGGAGAAGGCTTTTTTCAGGATGGACTGGCGCAGGGCATCGGCGCGGGTGAGAGCGGCGTCGATGTCGGCCTCCAGCGCGTCGGCGGCGTCGAGTCGGGTGTCGAGGAGGCGGACGATTTCGGTTTGTTCAACGGAGGAGCAGAGGGGAACTGGCATGGATTTGATGTCGCCACCGGAAATGCCCGATTGTCCAGCCGTTGTTCGGATGCGCCGTTCAAGATGTGCGCGGCTTTCCCCGCAGTTCGTCGCTGCTTCTAGGAAGGCGGGGCAGCCCTTTTAAGGTGGCGAAATGTGTCCAGCTGCAAGCCCCTGATTTTTCTTCGAAGTGCTTGTAGGAGATCGCTGGATTCGATGGCTGTAAGATCCACTCTGATATCGTAACCGGCTGATCTTAAATGTTGTTTTTATGCACCTTAAAAGGGCTGGAAGGCGGGGTTCAGGATGTCCGATTTGATCTCACACCTGATGAGCTTGTCCGGATAAACGTGACTGCCGTCACCACGATACATGGCCGAGACCCCGACATAGTCGCGTGAACCATTGTAGCGAGTGAAAACCAGGTCGCCGTATGCCAGGCGGTAACCTTCCATACTTCTGTCTGTGTCAGTGATGCGCCTGAAATCGTTAAGGTCGAAAGCCATCGGTCTCACCGCACTGATCCTGAAAATCTTGAGCGGACCTATTTCATCGGGCTTGGCTGAAATCCCGTTTCTTATGGACCAAGCAAGTGCCGCAAAAGGAAGGTAAACCCAACCCTTCGGCACGTCCCTCAGTTTTGAAAATTCAAAATCTTTGGGCCAAACAGGTCGCTTCGGCTTTACGGGCTTCTTCCCTTTCTCGCCACCCGCGCGCCATTCGGCGACAGCCTCTTGCCAATCGTCGAGAGCGGCTTTGTAGCGGGCTTCGCGTTCCTGGCGGATGCGAGCGAGCAGGGCTTCGGGGCTTTCCAGCTTATCGGCATTTTGCGCGCGCCAGTCTTGGGTGAGCCGGCCTTCGAAGGCGGATTTCAGCAGGGACTGGCGGTAGAGGCCGAGGGTGGTTTTCGCCGTGCGCAGACTCTCGACGCCCTTGTCGATCTCATCGAACAGCGCCTCGATCTTCTCCACGATGCGGTGTTGTTCGTTGGCGGGGGCGATTGGCAACTCGAACGCGGAAAGACTCGGCATTTCGATGCTGTGAACAGTCGTGCCGCCCTTGCGGCACTTGTTCAAGATCCGCTGCTCAAACGCTCGCAGCCCCCACGCGATGTAGTCGGACATGATGCCGTCCGGCAGCGCCAGCGCCTTAATATCTTGGTTGAGTGTGCTTTCGACGGCAGTGACGGCGACTGGCAATGAGTGAGCCAGAATACCGGAACGCGTGACGATCAGAACGGAACCGGCGGGAACGAGTTTTGCCGCCGAGTGTTCGACGGCATCCTCCGTGATACCGTCGATCGTTGCCCGAATGACCTTGGTCTTCATGTCCTTGGGAGAAACCCACGGGATAGGGCCGTTCCAGAATCGAGCATTGGCTTTCGAGGGGGTGCCTCCTCCAATCCATGTCCCGAAATCTGAAAACCTTGCGTTAGCCCAAGTCGGCGGCAACCCCCTCATGCCGCCAACGCCTCATTCATCTCTGCCATGATGTCCTCCATCCCATCGCCGAACAGCGCATACATCTGCCCCAGCCCGCCCTGGCCATCGAAGGGCGCCATGTCCAGATCGTCGCGCTCGATGGTGAAGGAGGTAGCGAGGTGGTCGCGGATCATGCGCAGCCAGGCCATCTGTTCCTCGGTGAATTTCTCGCCGTGGCCGGCGTGGCGCTTCAACACCCAGTCCTGGAAATTGCGCCGCACCCGCTCGGAATGGCGCGTGAGCCTCTCGTCGAGTCCGCAGACGCGGCGGATCAGCGCGACCAGCGCGGTGAGATCGCTGGCCGGGTGCTCGCCCTGGTAGTCATCGAGATGCGCGTAGGCGCGCCAGACGGTGAGCGGGGCCAGGCGCGGGCGGTCCGCAGTCAGCCGCTTCAGCACCTCCTTGACCATGGCGTAGGTCACGGCCGAGCGCCGCGCCGGGGTGTTGAAGTAGATGGTCAGCGCCTCGATGCGGTCGCGGTGTGCGTGCAGATAGTCGGCGAAGTCCTGGGCAATCTGGCGCGCATTCTCGGTGGTGTCGCCGGCCCAGCCGGCGGTCAGCAGTTGGTCGAGGCTGTCGTGGTCGATGGTCTGCTCGTGGTCGCGGCGGATGCTGTCCATCAAGTGGATGAGCGGGCCGGTGAAGACATGGGCCGCCCGCCTGATCCGCTCCTCGCGCGCGCGCTGTATGGCGACCGCGTCGGGCTCGGGATGGCCAGCAGCCTTGGCGTCGGCCTCCACCTGATCGGGGTCGATGGCGTTGAAGAGATCGCGCACGATGGCGGTCAGGGGCTTGCCGCCCTCAGTGGCGATCTTCTGCTGCGCTTCCGGCCCGAGCTGGTGGTCGAGTCGCGACAGGCGCGCGGCCAGTGAGCTGACGGTCTCCTCGGCGCGATCGCCCAGCATCAGGCCCATGGCAAGATCCTTGAAGGGGATCGAGGGTTTGCTGTCGAGCGGCCGGCTGGCGGTCTTGAGCGAGCGGGTGACGCCGACGGCATCGACGATCACATAGTGGGTCTTGGCCTGGGCGGAGGGCGAGACCTTTTTCAGATCATCGGGTTGCAGCACGCGGGTGCCGCGACCCTTCATCTGCTCGAAGTAGTTTTTCGACTTCACGTCGCGCATGAACAGCAGGCATTCGAGCGGCTTGACGTCGGTGCCGGTGGCAATCATGTCGACGGTGACGGCGATGCGCGGATAGTAGTCGTTGCGAAAGGCGCTGAGGGAGGATTTGGGATTTTTCGCGCCGTTGGTGATCTTGCGGCAGAAGTCGTTGCCGGCGCCGAATTCCTGGCGCACGGTCTGGATGATGTCGTCGGCATGGCTGTCGGTCTTGGCGAAGATCAGGGTTTTCGGCAGTTCGGTGCGCCCGGGGAAGATCGCCGGCCAGTGGTCACGGAAGGCGCGGATGACGGTGCGGATCTGGTCGGGATTGACCACCGAGCGGTCGAGCTGGGTGGCGGCGTAGGCTTCGTCCTCGTCCTGGGTTTCCCAGCGTCGGGTGCGGGTGTCGCGCTCGCGTTTTTCGATCAGTTGCGCGGCCTTGAGCGTCCCGCCGGTCTGGCTGATGAGGGTGTCGATCAGGTAGATCTCGTTGCCGACGTTGACCTTGTCGGCGACTGCCTGCTCGTGGGTGTATTCGCTGACGACGTTCTTTTGGAAAAAGCCATAGGTGCGACTGTCGGGTGTGGCGGTGAGGCCGATCAGGTAGGCGTCGAAATACTCGATGACCTGCCGCCAGAGGTTGTAGATCGAGCGGTGGCATTCGTCGATGACGACGACATCGAAGAACTCCGGCGGCAGTCCGGCGTTGTAGACCACCGGCAGCGGCTCCTTGCGGCGCCAGGTCTGCTCGGCCGGGTTGTCGTCCTCAGCACCCTCGGCCAGCGGCTCGCCCTTGAGCGTGGCGTACAGGCGCTGAATGGTGGAGATGACGACCTGGTTGTCCTTGGCGATGGCGGGCGAGGTCAGGCGCTGGACGTTGTAGAGCTCGGTGAACTTGCGGTTGTCGTCGTTGGAGATGAAGGCCATGAACTCCTGTTCGGCCTGCTCGCCAAGGTTCTTGGTATCGACTAGGAACAGGATGCGCCGCGCGCCGGCGTGTTTCAGCAGCCGATAGACCTGGGTGATGGCGGTGAAGGTCTTGCCTGAGCCGGTGGCCATCTGCACCAGCGCGCGCGGTTTGTCGGCTTTGAGCGAGGCTTCCAGGCCGGTGATGGCGACGGTCTGGCAGTCGCGCAGGCCATTGGGATTGAGCGCCGGCAGCGCGGCGATGCCGGCGCGCAGGCTGGTGGCGGCCTGTGCCCAGACCTTCAGCGTTTCGGGGCGGTGGAAGCTGAAGACCTCGCGGGAGCGCGGATGGGGATCGCGCCGGTCGGTGAAGCGGGTCATCTGTCCGGTGCTCTCATAGACAAAGGGCAGCGGCGTGGCTGGCGTTAGCCATCGCAGTCGAGCGTTGGCGTAGCCGGCTGATTGCTCCTCGACGACGGTGAGGCGGGCGCCCCAGGCGTCCGGCTTGGCCTCGACCACGCCGAGGGGCTGTCGGTCGACAAAGAGCACATAGTCGGCCGGGCCGATCGCCGTCTGGTACTCGCGCACCGCAATGCCGGAATTGGAGCCAGGGCCAGCGTTGAAATCCAGCGTCTGTTTGTCCTGAACCTGCCATCCACAGGCGCGCAGGCGTGCATCGATTCGGTGGCGAGCGGCTTGCTCGGGGGTTTGATGGAGATCCTGCGACACGCGAGAGCGCCTAGCCGTCAAAAGGCCAGACTACCACTATCACCTCAAAGATAAGGCGTCAGCAGGCGCGCGAAACCGTCGCGCAAGCGGATCGGCAGTGTGCGGGCACGCATATCGGCGGCACGGATTTCGATTGCGCTAGCCAGCTTCTCGTCGACCAACGCATGGAGGCGCCGCGCCAGCGCGGCGTCATAGCACTCGATATTCAGCTCGAAGTTTAGGCGCAGGCTGCGTGGATCCCAATTCGCCGAGCCGAAGAAGCACCAGACATCGTCGACCAGCATCAGCTTGGTATGGTCGAACGGCGGCGGGGTCACGAAGATGCGACTGCGCCCGTCGAGGATCTGCTCGGCCTGGGCCTCAGCCGCCCATTGTACGAAGCGCAGGTTGTTGCGCTGCGGGACCAGGATCTGCACCTCGACCCCGCTCATCGCGATGACATTGAGCGCCGTGATCAGGGTCTGATCTGGCAGAAAATAGGGTGTGACGATACGCACCCGCCGCCGCGCATGGGCGAGTGCGCCCAGAATCAATCGGCGTAGCACGTCGAAGTCTTCATCCGGGCCATCCGGTACGCAGCGGGCGATGCTGTCGCCGACCGGCTCCAACGTCGGATACCAGGCATCACAGCCGAGGCGCTCGCCGGTGGTGAAGGCCCAGTCGAGCCCGAACGCCTCCATCAGCCCACGCACCACCGGCCCTTCGACCTTGAAGTGCAGATCCTGCACCGGATGCCGGGGATTGCGCTCAAGCAGACAGCCCTCGCGCAGATTGAGCCCGCCGGTGAACCCGAGCCGACCATCGACCACCAGGATCTTGCGGTGATTGCGCAGGTTCAGATACGGGTTACGGATTGGCAGCGCCGACTCGAGGAAGACCCCGGTCGGGATGCCCAGCTGGCGCAAGACCTTGGGCGTGTGCGGACGGCTGTACCACTGGCCGACGCCGTCGATCAGCACCCGCACCTGCACGCCGCGTTGATGCGCCCGTTGCAGCGCGGCGATGAAGCGCTGGCCGGCGACGTCGTTATCGAAGATGTAGCTCGAGAGTGCCACGCTGCGCCGCGCGGCATCGATTGCGGCGAGCATCTCGGGATAGGCCGCGTCGCCATTGACCAGCGGCGTGATTCTGTTGCCGGCCTCGAGCACCGAGATGGTCAGTTCGTCGCCCAGATGCCCCAGCGGGGTCAGCCCTGGGAACCGGCTCTCGAGCAGACGATGGGCGCGTTGCTCAGCGCGCACGCTGGCCTCCTCACTCAGGATCGAGGTCTCCGGGCGCAGCCGATGCGCCTTGCGCTTGATCCGGTTGATGCCGAACATCCAGTACAGTGCCACACCGACCAAAGGCGTCAGCAGTACCAGTCCGGCCCAGCCCACGGTCGAGGGCACATCGCGGTTGCTAAGCACCAGATGTGTGGTGGTCAAGACCACCGCCGCCGTTTGCAGGCCGAGCAAGCTGATGATCCAGAGGTCGGATAAGAGGTGGCTCAGGTCCATGTGCCTGGTCAGAAAGCGGGGTCAGAACTTGCCGCGTTCGCGCAATGCCTCGGGATTCAGCACCTGCATGGCCTCATCCCCCATGCCCATGACCAGAATGCCGGCAGCGGTGGCCCGACGTACCACACTCGGATCAGGATAAAGGCTGGAGAGCACGCCGATCATCCGCTTGCCTGCGTACTCCCGGCAAAACACGGGCAGGTCCGCCAGCTTCTCCAGGAACGCCTCGACATGGCTGCTCTGGAGACGGGATTTGGTCTCGTTGATCAGGAGGCTGTCCTGGCAGACGACCATCGCATCGTATTCACGAGACTCGCCGTTGCGGCGTCTGACTACTCGCAGCGCGAACAGCTCCGGGGCATCGCAACCAAGCAGCTCGGCCGCCACCCTGGGCAGGCTGGGAGCGACGATATCCTCGACCAGCGTACCGAGCCGGTTGGCCAGATCGCCCCATTGTTTGTTCATACGTTGTCGGTCGCGGACGGTATCGTCCTTGAACTCGCGCATCTCGTCCGACAGTCGATTCAGCGACATCTCGGTACGCATCGCCTGATAACTGAGTTCCTTCATGTACTCGCGAAGTTCATCGACGTCTTGTCTGAGTACAGCGCTGGCCATGACGATCATCCTCTCGAAGCGGGAAACGACCCTAGTATGGACCTGTCCTTGTTCTTGGCAAACCGTGCCCGGGAAACGCCCCGCTTGCGTTTAGGTCTTCGCTTGCCGGGAACGGTGTCTCGCTTTACGGGCTGCGGTACATTAGCGGCCTAATCCTTCTAACAGGTGTCTTTTCCATGCCTATGTCCGAGGGCGATGCCACGACCACGGCGCGCAGCTGGCGCGAGAGCATTGCGATCTACCGCCAGCCGCCCGTCATTGCCATGCTGTTTCTTGGCTTCTCGGCCGGCCTGCCGTTTCTGCTGGTGTTTTCAACGCTGTCCGCCTGGTTGCGCAGCACTGGGGTGGAGGTGGCGGCGATCGGCTTTTTTGCCTGGATCGGCATGCTCTACTCGATCAAGTTTTTCTGGGCGCCCGTGGTCGACCGCCTGCCGCTGCCGCTGCTCGGCCGCCGGTTCGGCCAGCGCCGTGGCTGGATGCTTTTTGCTCAGTGCATGATCGGCCTTGGGCTGCTCGCGCTGTCGCAGGTCGACCCGACGCAACACCTCGGGTTGGTCGCTGCCTCCGCCCTGCTGATCGCCTTCGGCTCGGCCACGCAGGATATCGCGATCGATGCCTTCCGCATAGAATCCGCACCGCCGGATGTGCAGGCGGCTATCGCATCGACCTACATCATCGGCTACCGCGCGGGCCTTATAGCGGCTGGTGCCGGTGCCCTATATGTGGCTGCGGCGCTGTCCTGGGAGATCGCCTATCTGGCGATGGCGGCACTGGTGTTGGTGGGGGTGGTGACCGTGCTGTTGCGGCCCGAGCCTGCGCGCGGCAGTTTGAGCGTGCAGTTGCTCAACGAGCCACGGGTACGCCGATTTCTGCGCGGCTCTCGATACCGCGCGCGCTGGTGGCTGCGCCTGGGCGCTTGGATGATCGGCGCCATCGTGTGTCCCTTCAGTGACTTTTTCTCCCGCTTCGGGGCGCGCGCCTGGTGGTTGCTGGCCTTCGTCGCGGTGTTTCGCATCAGCGACCTGGCCATGGCCTCCATGGCAAACCCGCTCTACATCGATCTCGGTTTCTCGCTGGCGACCATCGCCAATATGAGTAACCTGTTCGGTATTGCCATGAGCATCGGCGGTGGCATCCTTGGCGGCCTCTTCGTCGCACGCCATGGCGTGGCCAGCGTGATTGTATTCGCGGCGTTTGCTGCGACGTTCACCAATCTGCTGTTCACGGCGCTCGCATTGGCCGGCCCCAGCCTACCCATGCTGGCGTTGGCTATTGTGGGTGATAATCTTGCCAACGGGCTGGCCAGTGCCGTGTTCATCGCCTTTCTCTCGGCGCTTACATCGCGCGCCTATACGGCCACCCAGTACGCGCTGTTCTCCTCGCTCATGACCCTGCCCGGCAAGTTCCTCAGTGGCTTTGGCGGCGTTTTTGTCAGTGCTTACGGGTATCCCTGGTTCTTTGTCGTGGCAACAGCGCTCGGGCTGCCGGCCATCGCCCTGGCCATGTGGGTTCGCACTGATCGATCGCTGCGCGAGCGGCTCAGTCTCTGAACCGCTCTCAGAACGGCCAGTTGATCTCGTTGATCGTCGAGCCCTTCCGGCTCCACGTCATGCCCGAGCTGGCCTTAGACCGCCACATTCAGCAACCTGGCAAGCGCTCTTCAAACGGGCGCGAGGATGACCGATAGGCCCGAACCTAAGACCCCAGCGTAAGGCCCAGCGAAAGCCCCCAGTGGACATCAAGATGCCTTCATTGTGGTTGCTGGCGCTTGGACCTGTTGCCAACCAGCGCGAACCAGAGACCGATGCCAAGCAGCAGGATCTGAAACTCCATGCCGCCCATCGGATGCGTGTCGCTGGCGACGAAGCTCCATTGGCCCCAGTGCACCATCAAAATGGCGCCAAGCATCACCGGCACTGTTGCGAGACCGGCTAGACGGGTAACCAGATCGGTCCTCAGTATGCCGCCGATAAGGATACCAAGCCCGCCGGCAACTTCGGCTAGCGCCACCAGCCAGGCGACGAATAGCGGCAGCTCCATCATCCCAGCAAAGGCCGCCATGTCGACAAACTTGCCAACGCCATGGAACAGAAACACGGCCGCGAACGGCAGCCGAATCAGCCAGTGCGCCTGGGCGCTCAGGTCAAGGGCGCTGGCGCGATCGGCCAGTGAATGCTCGGGAAGATTGATGCTCGAGGTGTTCATGATCGGCTCTCCAGTGGTTGCCGTGGATCACCACGGCCTAATGCTTGAAGGTTCACCACCAGAGACCCCGGATCAGGCCAGGCTCTTTCAGGGACGGGCTCATCAGTAAGGGCCATCAACCCGCGCGTTTGAACTTGCGATTGCTTGATTCCAGATCGGTGCCTGCAGGCTCCTATCACGGCCGCGAGTCGCCGCCGCCTGATGCCCAAGGCTGACCGCGCGGGATCCGCGAGAAGCGCCAGCGCTTTCGCGGCTGGCTCAGAGCACCCGGCAGTCGCTCATCATGACATCGGTCTTAGTGCGGCCCCGGCGCGAGCCCTGCGCTTCCATCGCCGCGACCACGTCCATGCCCGAGGTCACCTTGCCGAAGACGACATGGCGGCCATCGAGCCAGGAGGTGGGCGCAACGGTGATGAAGAACTGCGAGCTGTTGCTGTTCGGACCGGAATTGGCCATCGATAGCAAACCGGCTTCGGTGTGCTTGAGTTCGAAGTTCTCATCATCGAACCGACGGCCGTAGATCGATGTGCCACCCTTGCCGTTGCCGCGGGTGATGTCGCCGCCCTGGACCATGAAGCCGGGGATGATGCGATGGAACGGGCTGCCGGCGTAGCGCAGCTTCTTGCCCTTTTCGCCGCTGCAGAGCACGCGGAAGTTCTCGGCAGTCTTCGGTACCACATCGGCGAACAGCTCGGCCTCGATGGTGCCGGCCGGCTCGCCACCGATGCTCACGTCCATTGCAACCTTCGGGTTCTCGGCGAGTGCCGCGCCGCTGCCGATCGTTAGCAGGGCTCCGAGTGCGAGTCGTGCTCCGAGTGCGGAGGCTGGGGACGGGGCTGGGCGGGAATAATGCAACGTGAATGGGAACATGGGGCTCTCCTCATTGAGTGTGAATCGGCGCGGCGAGAACGCCGCGCGTGAAAGCAGGGGGGAACGAAAAGCGGCTCGAGGCTACATCAAGCAGAGCCACAAGGCACGACATCAATCACGGCATCGCCCAGGCAAATGGTCACAAAGGCGTCACTGAAGCTGAACTCGATGGTAAAGTTTAACGTCTAAGATCGTGCATCATCAGTAGAAAGAGACAAAACGAGGAGACGATCGATGCCAGGGGAAAAACGTTATTGCGCCCGACACCCGCTCGAGCTGCCGGTCTACATCCGTTACCACAAACGCCCATTCCTCACCGCGACGGCGCGTAATGTGTCGGCCGGCGGCCTGTTCTTGTCGGTCAAGGCGCTAACCTTGCCCACCGGGACACCGATCGAACTCGAGTTCCGTTGTCTCGGCAAGCGCTGGCTGCTGCCGGCCCTCGTCATCCATGGTGACAACAGCGGCATCGGCGTCATGTTCACGTCGCCGCAAAGCGAACTGTTCCATGACCTGATCCAGCAGGCCGACGCCTTACCGCAGCCAATCGTCGCCGGCGATACGGGCGAACCGCTTCGCGCCTAACCATCCCGCCAAACCCCCCGTCTCCGCCGGAACCGAACAGAGGCACTCCATCTTCCTTGTCGACTCGGGCTCGGACCCAGCGCCCGCGAGACCTGCTACTGATAGACCCGGTGCGGCAGCCAGGTCGCGAGCGCCGGAAACAGCGCCAGCAGCGCCAGCATCAGCAGCTGGATCAGGATGAAGGGCACGACACCCCGGTAGATCTGGCTGGTACGCAACTCGGGTGGCGCGACCCCGCGCAGATAGAAGAGCGAAAAGCCAAACGGTGGCGTCAAGAACGAGGTCTGCAGGTTGATTGCGATCATCACCCCGAGCCAGACCGGGTCCAACCCCATCGCGAGCAAGACCGGGCCAACGATGGGCACGACGACGAAGGTGATCTCGATGAAGTCGAGGATGAACCCGAGCAGGAACAGCACCAGCATCACCAGCGCCACCGCGCCCACCGTGCCGCCCGGCAGATCGCTCAAGAACTCGGTCACCAGCTCGTCGCCGCCGAAGCCGCGGAAGACCAGCGAGAAGATCGCCGCGCCGATGAAGATCAGGAACACCATGCTGGTCACGATGGTGGTCTGACGCACCACCGCGAACAGGGTCTTAACGCCCAGTTGGCGATGCGAGGCCGCAAGCAGCAAGGCTCCAACCGCGCCGACCGAGGCCGCCTCGGTCGGCGTCGCGATGCCGTAAAGGATCGATCCCAGCACCGCGATGATCAGCGCCAGCGGCGGCAGTAATACCTGTAGCACCCGCAGCCAGAAACGCGCATCGTGCTGCCGCCGCTCCTCAGCGGGGATGGCCGGCACCGCCCGTGGTCGAAACACCGCCACGCCCAGCATGTAGGCGATATAGCCGGCCACCAGCATCAACCCCGGGATTAAGGCGCCCACAAACAGATCGCCCACCGAGACCGTCTCCGGCGAGAAGATGCCCATGTCGAGCTGCGCCTGCTGATAGGCCGAGGAGAGCACATCGCCGAGCAGCACCAGCACGATCGACGGCGGGATGATCTGTCCCAGGGTGCCCGACGCACAGATCGTGCCCGCCGCCACGCTCGGGTCGTAATGGCGCTTGAGCATGGTCGGCAGGGACAAGAGCCCCATGGTGACCACGGTGGCGCCGACGATGCCGGTGCTCGCGGCGAGCAGCATGCCGACAACAGTGACCGAGATGCCGAGTCCGCCGCGCATCGGGCCGAACAACAGCGCCATGGTATCGAGCAGATGCTCGGCCACGCGCGAGCGCTCCAGCATCACCCCCATGAACACGAACAACGGCACCGCGATCAGGGTCTCGTTGGTCATCACGCCGTAGACCCGATTCGGCAGCGCCGCGATAAAGGCGGGATCGAAGTAGCCGAGCCATTCGCCAATCAGGGCCATCGCCAACGCGGTGCCGCCAAGCGATAGCGCCACCGGGTACCCGAGCAGCAGGACGATACCGACGGCCAGCACCAGCAGGATCGGCATCAGCTCAGCCACGAGCACTGGGCTCCCGCCGAGCGCCTGGCTCGTCGCTGTCGTCGCTCTCCGGCGAGTCAGCCGCGTCCGAGGTGGTATCGCCACCGGCAATGAATAACCCATTGCGCAGCACCCAGATCAACCCTTGCAGCAGCATCAGCGCCGGCATCACCAGCAGCAGCGTCTTTAACAGCCAAACGCCTGGAATACCACCCGCCTCGCGCGAGCCCTCGCGGACCGACCAGGCATCGGCCACGTAATCCCAGGACGAGATGAACAGGAACACACAGACGGGCGTCAGCAGGAACAGGGTGCCAAGCAGGTCGACCCAGGCGCGAGCGCGCCGCGAGAAGCGCTGGTAGAGGATATCCACCCGCACATGACCGTTCTGCCGCAGCGTGTAGGCGACGCCGAGCATGAACAGGATCGCGTACATGTAGGTGATCGACTCTTGCAGCGCGATCGAGCCATAGTCAAACCCATAGCGCAGCACCACAACGATGAAGGTGACCAGCACCATCGCCAGCGCCAACCAGGCCACCGCCGCGCCGACCGCGCGGTTGATCCAGTCCAGCCAGTCGGCCAGCCGCAGCACGTGACGCGCCACGCCGGGGACGGATGCACGGCTCATGCGCTCGGCCTCCCCCACGTCGCTACCAGCTGAACAGCAGCCATTGAGGAACCGCGAGATCCGGCTCCTGCCGCTCCTCGACATCAAGAATGCCATCGCCGTTGGTATCCAGCAGAAAATAAGGTGGTCCCACGATGGGCTGGATCTTGACCATGTAGACTTGCCCCTTGACCCGATACTCGTAGACGGTGCCTTCATCGGTCTCGGTGATGGTGACCTCGGGTGCGCTGGCACTATCGCCGGCGTAGGGACCGGGGATCGAGGGCACCTCGGGCGCGGACAAGAAGCCACCCCCACCCTCTTGTGCGAGCAACGCGGCTGGCGCAAACGCCACCGCGAGTAACAGCAGGGCCACGAGGCCATGACGGGCGGGTGTCGGTAAGAATGCGAACGCTGACATGGGCCTCGACCTCGATGCAAAATTGAAACGCCTAGTGTAGCTCGCGGCCCGGTTCGACGCCCAACCCGGTTACCGCCTCACCCTCAATCCCAAGGAATCACTGATGAAAGGCCTCAACCCACGGCAGATCGAGGCCGTGCGCGACTGCCAAGGCCCGCTGCTGGTCATCGCCTGCGCCGGCTCGGGCAAAACCCGTGTGATCACGCACAAGATCGCCCACCTGATCGGCGAGCGCGGGGTCGCGGCGCGCGCCATCGTCGCGCTGACCTTCACCAACAAGGCCGCGCGCGAGATGAAGACGCGCGTCGGCCACCTGGTCAAGGGCCGCGCCGGACATGGACTGCGGGTCTCGACCTTCCACACCTTCGGCCTCGAGCTGCTGCGGCGCGAGATCGCCCACGGCGCGCTGCGCCCGGGCTTTTCGCTGGTCGACCCGCAGGACGGCGAACAGATCCTGAAAGAGCATCTGCGCGAGGCGGACCTGAACGAGGCCACCAGCCCGGCGGCGGCGCTGACGCGCATCTCGCACTGGAAGAACGCCATGATCGACCCCGCGCGCGCCGAGAGCCTGGCCGAGGACGCGTTCGAGGCCGGCCTGGCGCGGCTCTATGCCCGTTACGAGCGCAGCCTGGCCGCCTACAACGCGGTCGACTTCGACGACCTGATCCTGCGCCCGGTGCGGCTGCTGCGCGAGGCCCCAGCGGTGCGCGAGTATTGGCAAGGTCGCATCCGGCATCTGCTGGTCGACGAATACCAGGACACCAACAACGCCCAGTATGAGTTGGTCAAGCTCCTGGTCGGCCCCGATGGTGCCTTCACCGTGGTCGGTGACGACGATCAATCCATCTATGCCTGGCGTGGCGCAAAGCCAGAAAACCTCGCGCGCTTGAAGGACGACTTCCCGCTGCTCAAGGTGATCATGCTCGAGCAGAACTACCGCTCGTCCGGACGCATCCTGAATCTCGCCAATGGTCTGATCGCCAACAACCCGCACCTGTTCGAGAAACAGCTCTGGAGCGCGCTCGGACCCGGCGAGCGCGCGCGCGTGCTCAGCTGCCGCGACGAGACCCACGAGGCCGAACGCGTCGCCAGCGAGATCCTGCACGGGCATCAGACCAAGGGCCGCGCCTATGGCGACTACGCCATCCTCTACCGCGGCAACCATCAGGCGCGCCCGTTCGAGAAGGCGCTGCGAACGCTGAACATCCCCTACTTCCTCTCTGGCGGCAACGCCTTCTTCGCCCGTACCGAGGTCAAGGATGTGATGGCCTATCTGCGCTTGATCGCGAATCCGGATGACGACGCCGCCTTCCTGCGCATCATCAACGTGCCCCGCCGCGAGATCGGCCCCGGCACGCTGGAAAAGCTAGCCGGAGTGGCAGGACAGCGCCAGACCAGCCTGTTCAGCGCCTGCACTGATCTCGCCCTGGCCGAGCATCTGACCGAGCGACAACGCCGACGTCTGGCTGAATTCAAGACCTGGATAGAACACTACCAGCAACGCGCGCGCACCGACCCGCTCGGCGCCGTGCGCGCCCTGGTCGATCAGAGCGACTATCACGGCTGGCTCAAGGACACGAGTTCGAGCCTGAAGGCGGCCGAGCGGCGTATCGAAAACGTCGCCGAGCTGATCGGCTGGCTCGAGGCGCTGCGCAAGGGCGCCGTGCAAGACGGCGGCCTGCCGGAGATGGTCGCCCACCTGACGCTGATGGACGTGCTCGAGCGCCAGGACGAAGAAGACGGCGGCGACCGGGTCTCGCTGATGACCCTGCACGCGGCCAAGGGGCTCGAATTCCCGGAGGTCTTCCTAGTCGGCATGGAGGAGGAACTCTTGCCCCATCGCAGCAGCATCGAGGACGACACCATCGAGGAGGAGCGGCGCCTGGCCTATGTCGGCATCACCCGCGCGCGCCATCGGCTCAACTTCAGCCTCGCGCGCCACCGACGACGCTATGGCGAGCGGGTGCTGTGCGAGCCGAGCCGCTTCCTCGACGAGCTACCGAGCGCCGAGCTGCATCACGTCGACCAGGAGCCCGTGAGCGAAGCCGAGCGGCGCGAGCGCACCAAGGCGCATCTCGCGGCACTCAAGGAACTGCTGGCGCGACCGAGCTGAGTCATGGGGTCGGCGGACACCGGGAGCGCGGCAGCCATGGACGACCACCAGCAATCGCGTTATGCTTCCTGACCACGCGCCTGTAGCTCAGCTGGATAGAGTACTGCCCTCCGAAGGCAGGGGTCACAGGTTCGAATCCTGTCAGGCGCGCCATTTAAATAAACCAGGTAATCCCCCGGCTCTGCCGGGGTGACAGTACCAGTTTGACATTTACGGAAGTCCATCAGGGACACTCCGATCGTGAGCCGCCAAGCACACGATGTTGGAGAGTCCCGATGGACAAGATTGAGAGCCTAAGTCACTCCAAGTGGGAGTGCAAATATCACGTTGTTTTCATTCCAAAATACCGCCGTCCCTTCAGGTCCATGAGCAGCGTGTGCTGCGCAAGCCGCGTTGGCTCTGGGGGCAGCCCCTCTACCTGAGCGCCAAGCGCCTGGAAGACGGCGAATGGCTGCTCATCGCCAGTGACGCCTATGCCGCCCAGGCACTGCAGGAGTCTGCCGAGCGCTGGACGATTGAACCTATAAAGAGCAGTTGGAGCTTGCCCAATCCAGCCTAAGCTGCTGAAATCCATGCACAAGGAAGTGCTTAAGAACGATCTTTCTCTTCACCCTGCGGGTGCACCGCAAAAGGCCCCCGAATCCGACTGCCGAGCCCTCGTTCCAGCTGAAGGCCCGGTGGTCGTCGACACCTTCGGCGGGCGCGTGCATGTGGAGTGGAACGCCGATGCGGCGCTCACCCCACTCGGGCAGCTGCCGTTCTTCGCCGAGTATCTACAACGACATCGCTCTCGAAGCGCCCGATGAGTCCGGGCAGCTGCGCCTGAGCGTCACCGAGGTCGAGGAGAACGTGCGGCTCTATGAGTATGGGGGGCTGGTCACCTCGCTGGAGTCCGAGATCCTCACCGTTGCCGGGCTGTACCGCGACCACGCCGATTGTGAGAACACTTTTATCTGGAGGCCATCACCAGTCGTCCGCTGCTGCTCAATGCCCCGGCGCGGCAGATCATCCATGGGCGCCAGCGCCGCCTGGTCATCAGCCATCAGCACGCTGAAGCCGATTGGGTCGAGCGCGCCTGTCGCAATCTCGCCGCCTTCCTCAGAGGCCTGCGCTTAACTGCGGAGCAGTTGACCCCGATGCAACGCTGGTACCGCATCCTCTCGCGGACGCTGCGAAAGTACCTCCAGGGGCGTGACTTGCAGCCGCCTAGGTCCTCAGGCGCCGCTCAGCCTTCTCTCCCGCACCTGATCGCGGTCGCTCCGGCGACCGCCGAGGGGGGCAACTGCTCTATTTAGGTTGAAGGCTTCTGGAGCGCCCAATGCAGCCTGTTTAGACAGCGTCTAAAAGCTGGAAACGACCTTCGTCACAAGACCAGTCTCCAAAGCCTCGCCGTGCGAGATCCAGTACATCGCATTATTGGGCACCGCAGCGGCCGCTAACGCAATACTGGAGTCGATGCCCATCTCGCGCAGATAGAGTGCCGCGCTGACCACCGAGAATTGTCCACCCTCATGACTGCTCAGGTGCGCGGGCACCCGACTCTGGTGGATGCCCAGGCGCGCGTTGGCGGTCACATAGCGCTCGATGCCTCCAGCCAGCACGTCGACACAGGCCGAGGTGCAGAGTTCATTGACGCCAACCGGCAGCCCGTTCTCGCGCAGCCAGCGGCCAAGGCGCCGCGCCTCGTAAAGTGAGCCACCGGGGCTGTTGATCACCAAGCCCACCGCTTTTTCCCCGCGCAGGCGGGTAATCACCTTATCGGCGAAGCCCGGGTTGATCTCGCCGTCGACCAATAGCCAAGTCTTATCGACGCCCCCGTCCTCGGCAAAGCGCACCAGCCCGGAGGCCGCGCCGGTCCAGGCCGCCAGACGGGCGCAGGCACTGCGCGCCATGTCATACATCTGCTCATGCTGAGCAGGCCGGCTCGCAGCGATCCGCGCCAGCGCATTGGCGCGCTCGATCATCTGCTCGACCTCGAATCCATACTGATCCAGCGCCGCGATCACCACCGCATCGGTCACCGTCCGATCCCCGTTCTGCACTACGCGCAGCAGGTGGCAGGCGGCAATCTCGCTGAGCAATTCATCAACATCAACCCCCTCTGGCAGGGGTGGACTGCCTGCAAGCAACCCGGCACAACCGCTGAGCAGCGAACTCGCGAGGATCAGGATCAACGCCGCGAGCAGCATTCGCATCCGGACATACCCGCTCAGTCGCGCCCGCGCGCCCTTGCCTAGTCCGCTGCTCACCCGTTCAGTCTCGGACCGCAATCCGATCCGCGCGCATCTGCGCCTTGACTGCGGCGATCGGTACTTCGCGGCGATGGAAGATGCCGGCCGCGAGCGCCGCCTCGGCCCCCGTGCGCGCGAAGACCTCGGAGAAATGCGCGGGCTCGCCGGCACCGCTCGAGGCGATGACCGGAATGCCGACGGCCGCGCGCACCGCGCTGATCAGTTCCAGGTCAAAGCCGCTGCCGGTGCCATCGCGGTCGATCGAGTTGAGCAGAATCTCGCCGGCGCCAAGCTGCTCGCAGACGCGCGCCAGTTCGACTGCATCGACATCGCGCCCTTCGCGCCCGCCCTTGACCGTGCACTGGAACCAGCAGAAGCGCTCACCGTTCGGTCCCGGGATCGCGGTCTCGATCACTGGTCGCTCGGTCGCCTCCGGCGAGCGGACATAGACCCGGCGCGGATCGACCGAGATCACCACGGCTTGATTCCCGTACACCCGGGCGATCTGCTCGATGGCGCTGCGCTCGTCGCCGCCGCCGCGCGCGCGGACCTCTTCGACCGTGCCGACCGCATCCGAACCGATCGAGATCTTGTCGGCGCCGGAGCGGAAATACTCGCCGGCCACATCGAGCGCGCTGTAAGCATGTCCCTCGGCATCGGTGAAGGCGCGGATGCCACCGCCAATGGTCAGCGGCACGAAGACGTTCTCCGAGGTGCGCCGCAAGACCTCGAGCATCGGTTGATCCGAGAGCGGAAAATCACGGAACGCGGTGATATTGAGGAAGGTGATCTCATCGGCGCCCTCCTCGTAGTAGCGACGCGCGAGTTCGACCGGCTTGCCGAGGTTGCGCACCTCGCCGCCGGACTCGCGCACGTCGTACTGATCGCCTTTGGTGACGACCAGATCGCCGGCATCGTTGCTGCGCACATCCAGGCAGGCGATCACGCGCTTGGCGAGTTGCGTCGGCTCCACATGACTCGGCCCAGCATGGCCCGGTTCGGCACTTGCGGACGTGTGGCGAAGGGACGCCTCATTCGCGACGGCGGAACTAGCCGCTGCCGGCGGCCGCACGGCCTCGCCGCTGAGGAAGCGGCGCAGCACCTCGAGCCCAGCCGCGCCGCTCTTTTCCGGATGGAATTGGACTGCGGCGACGCGTCCGCGCTGGACCGCGCTGATGAAGGTGCCGCCGTAGTCGGTCTCGGCCAGCGTCCAGGCCGCATTCTCGGCTGTGGCCTCGGCATGATAGGAATGCACGAAGTAGAAGCGTTGCTGCTCCAGTCCCGCGAGCAGGGCCCCTTTGCGCTGCAGCCGCAGGCCGTTCCAGCCCATGTGCGGGACCGCGAGCCGCGAGTCGGTGAAGCGGCGCACCTGACCTGGAATCAGTCCAAGCCCCGGCACGCCGGGCGACTCCTCGCTGCCCTCGAAGAGACTTTGCAATCCGATGCAGATACCGAGGAAGGGTCGATCCGCCGCCAGATAGGCCTTCAGCGGTTCGGTGTAGCCCAGCGCCTCAAGGCGCTGCATCGCCGCGCCGAACGCGCCGACGCCAGGGAAAATCAGATAGTCGGCGTCGAGGATATCGGCCGGGCGGCGAATATCGGTCAGCTCGAAGCCGAGCTTGGCGATGGCGTTGCGGACGCTGCGCACGTTACCAGCGCCGTAGTCGAGAAGCGAGATCATGAGGATGAGACAGCCAGGGCAATCGTTCGAAGCCGAAGTTTAGCAGTCGACGGCCGCATCAGATATCGATGCCCTCGGCCTCGACCACCCGGGCCAGCGCCGCTTCCATGGTCGCGCGGGCGCGGGCGGTGGCCGCGTGCAAGAAGGCATGCAAGGCGGCGTCGTCGGCGTTGCGGTTTTCGCACTCGCGGCTGTACTGCTCGAACGCGACTAGGCTCGCGACCAGATGCACCAAATGGTGTGGGCACTCGCAGCGTATCGTCGGCGAAGCGATCGCGATCCGCGCGAGAGTGGCGCTGTCGTACAAGCGCGGGGGGATCGGCGAGGCCAGGTCCACGCCGTCGAGGATCGCCTCCGGCGTCGGCGCCTTCTCGCTGCCGTGCAGGGCCGCGCACCAGCGCGCGAGTTCGGTCACATCCACCGGCGCGCGCTTGGTGACAATGCGTTGTGACTCGAGTCGCTCGACCGCAGCGCGCGCCGCGAAGCCATAGATCACCAATCCCCGCGCGGCGCCGGAGGCGGTGATGAGATCGATCATCTGCGCGACCCGATCGAGCTGCAGCGTTGGCCGCTCGAGCACCAGCAGATCCACCCTGAGGTCGGCGATCGCGGCATGGAAATGATGCTCGTCCTCAAAGGCCCCGACTAGTTCGACGCCCTTGCCCAGGGTCGCGACGCGCGCATCGTCGCGCGTCAACAGGGTGGGCAGCGTCGATCCGAGCACGGCGACACGGCAGGGGGGCCGATCGGCATCAGCGGCTGGAATGAGGTGGAGGCCGCGCGAGCGCTCCTGCAACTGCGCCAGATTCAGGGCGGCGACATGGCTGATGGCGTCGCCGTTATCCACCAATCGCTTGATCAGCGTCAGGCGACCAACATCTTCCGCCGAGTAAAGCCGCGTGCCAGCCTCCGAGCGGATCGGCTCCACCACCGCGTAGCGCCGCTCCCAGACGCGCAAGGTATCGGGCGGAATCCCGGTGAGACGGGCCACCGCGCCGATCCGATAGGTCTGGCCGTTGAGCGGCTGTTCGGCATCTGTCAAGGCCATATCCTCTTTGGAGCTATGTTGTCTCTATGTTGAAGCGTTATCGCCGTAAGCGGTCGAATAACTGGCGGACCCAGAAGGAACTGGGCGCCAGACTGAGATAGACCAACAGCAGAATCGCAACCTGATACCACAGCATCCCCATCCAGATTGGGGTCACCCCCGTCTCGAGCCAGTTCTCGGCGAGATGTTGCAGATTGAAGAACGCGAAATAGGTTAAGAACGCGAGCATCAGTCGGCCGGTACCGCGTTGTCGCGGCGAAAGCGTGGTGAGCGGAATCGCGAGCAGCGCGAGGGCGTAGATCGCGACCGGGGCCGCGAGGCGATGTCCAAGCTCGGCGCGGTCGAGCAGCGACTCCGAGCCGATGAGTTCACGCGTTGGTAGCGCGGCGCGGCGTCGACGCTCGACCTCAGTCTGACTCTCGGGCGCGAGAAAGTAGGTGTAGCGATCGAACTCGCCCAGGCTGTAGTTGGCCGTTCCGGGATCACCGTCATAGCGGCGCCCATCCTCAAGGATGACGCGCTGTTCGCCGGTGTTGAGATCGCGCTGATAGACGCCTCGGCTGCTGATGATGAGGCGCGGTGGGTCGGCGCGGCGATCCTGGATAAAGATCCCCTCGAAGCGATTGCTGTTGTCGATGCCAGCGGCGTAGAAGGTGATGTTGCCATCATCCTGCTGGTAAAAGCGTCCAGCGCGCAGGCCGGCAATTTGGGTTGATCGCTCACCCTTGGTGTCTTCGATGATCTGGATGTGCAGCGAGGCGTAGGGTTGGCCAACCAAGGCAAACCAGCCAGTGATGAGGGACAGTGGCACCGCGAACAGCAGGAAGGCGCGGTACAGCCGCACCGGCCCGAAGCCACAGGCGCCGAAGGCGATCAACTCGCTATCGCGAGCGAGGCGGCCGAGCGTGACGAGGGCGGCGATGAAGAACGCCGGCGGCAGCAGGCTCGCGGTGTCGCGCAGCACCTGCAGGCCGAGGTAGCGCAGCACGGCGTCGCTGCCGAGGGCACCCAGGTTGACGTCCTCAAGGGTGCGCAGCAGGAGCATGCTGACCATGATCATGAGCAGGGTCAGGATGATGGCCGAGAAGACCTTGGTGATCTCGACGAACAGATAACGGTCGGCGACGCTTAGCACTGTGGGCTCTCATCGACGACGAGCATCGCTGTCCGGTTTGCGTACCAAGCCATCAGCGCGAGACGCTCAGGGCACCAAAGGCAGCGGTGGCCTGAGCGACGAACGCCTCCCCATCGGACGCCTCCCGCGCGTGCTCGATGAAGAGCGCGGCCAACCCCCGTTGCTCGGCCAACTCTAGGCCGCGCTCGGGTCCGAGCACCAGCAGCGCGGTGGCCCAGGCGTCGGCCTGCATGCAGTCGTCCGCTAAGACCGTCACCGAGGCCAGCCGATGACCGACCGGCCGGCCGGTGGCGGGATCGATGGTATGTGCATAGCGCTGGCCATCGATCTCGACGAAATTCCGATAATCGCCCGAAGTCGCCATGCCGAGGTCGCGCAAGGCGACGACCTGGAACACCGCGCGCTGGCTCGCCTCGGGACGCTCGATCGCGATCCGCCAGGGCTCGCCGCGACCGTTGACTCCACGTCCGCGCAGCTCGCCGCCGATCTCGACCAGGTAATCGTCAACGCCCTGTGACTCGACCAGCGCCGCAAGCTGATCGACCGCGTAGCCCTTGGCGATGGCCGAGAGGTCGACATAGAGATCGGGTCGCGACTTGCGCAACGCCGGCGGCCGCGCCTGCATCTCGAGCTGACGCCAGCCGACCCGCGCGCGCGCGGCTTGGATATCGCCCGCTGTTGGGAGATCCTCGGTGCGTGGCGCCGGCCCGAATCCCCAGAGGTTCACCAACGGCCCGACGGTGACATCGAAGGCCCCGGCGCTCGCCTCGCTCACCGTCCGCGCCGCCTCGATCACCGCCACCAGCTCCGGCGAGACTAGGAACCACTCGGTGACGTCCGCGTGATTGAAGCGCGAGAGTTCCGAGCCGGGCTGGTAGGTCGACATCAGCTTGTTGATGTCCGCCAACCGCACGGTGATCTGCTCGGCCAGCGCGTCGCGGTCCACGGCGGCGGGTGGCTCGACGATCTGCACGCTGTAGCTCGTGCCCATGGTCGAGCCGCGCAGCACCAGAACGCGCGGGTCCTCGGCCCGCTCGCAGCCAGCGAGTAATCCCGCAAGTAACAGCGCCCCACAGAGCACGCCCAGCACGCGGCACCCGCGCGCCACCGACCTGCGCATTCCCTGCCATGCCCCCTGCCATATGCGGACGAGCGACGAAGGACAGTCGTGCCGAGGTGCGACGGATTCATCAGGAGACGTGACGATCATGCGGATAACACCGGAAGTTGTTGAACACACAAGCCCGAGCGCGGGGCTCAGCAAAGAGAGCGGCCAACCTAGAGCCATAGATGCTTTATGATAAACCACTCCGCTGCGAAGGCCGCCCCAGCAACCCAGCGCGGCATACCGAGCCGTCCGCCACGATGCATGCTTCTGGCCCATCACCGCTATCGCGCCGATTCGCTCGGCCGCGCAACGCACTGCAACAGCGAGTGAGTGCGTTCAGCGGGTCAAGTGAACGTACCGGCACGAGCAGCCCGGCACTGCGCCTCATCGACTATCTGCGATTGCAGCCCTATGGACGGACACTGCTAACACCTGCCGCAGCGGCCTGGATCGGCTCCGCGCGGATGGTGATCCTGCTGATGGCCAGCCTCGAAGGCTTCGTCTGGGGCGCCGTCGGCTTCTCGTTGGTGCCCGAGGCTACAGCCTGGCTCGCGCCGTTGATCGGGCTGTTCCTGTTCGCGTTGATGTTCTCGGTCATCTGGATCCTCGACGTCTCGCTGATCATGTCCGAGAAGCCCCGCTTGCGCGGCCAAGCGCGGCCAGGCGCGGAGCGCGTCGGCATCACGCTGGGCAATGCCGGCCCACGGCTGCGCTGGCTCGTCGGGCTGCTGGTGCGGATCGCGATCGTTGCTATCTCGCTCTATGTCACCGCACCTTTCATCGAGAAACTGATTCGTGCCGATGACATCACCGCCTGGCACCAGGCCCAAGTCGAGCGCTACTTCGACGAGCGAGAACGCGTGCTGCGCGCGCAGATTGAGGAGCGCGTCGCGCAACATGAGGCGGGCTATCGCGCCCGCATCCAGGGCATCGAGCAGCAGATGCGCGATCTCCAGGAAGAGCTGGCCGCAGAACGCGAGCGTCGCGATCAACTCAGCGCCGATGAGCGCCCCGAGATCGAGGTGCTCACCCAGGACCTCGCCGAGGCCCGCAAGCGGGTCGGCGATGAGCTGCTCGGGCGCGAAGGCCGGCCCCAAGGCTATGGCCCCGAGGCGCGCCGCTGGGAGGTGCAGGCACAGGCGCTGGAAGACACCCTGGCTGCTAAACGCCGCGAACTCGCCGAGCGCCTGGCACCGATCGAGGCACGCATCCAAGAGCTGCGCCAGCGCCTCGATGCCCTCAATGCCGACAGCTTAGCGGTGCGCGACCAGGAACGCGCCCTGCTCGAGCGCATCGCCGACGAGGTCGAGGCCGAGCAACCCCCAGCCTCGCCGCCCAAACTCACCTTTGCCGCGCAATCCAAGGCCCTGAATGCGCTGCGCGAAAGCCCCGCCGAGCAAGGCGTGCCCCATTTCGAGACCGTCGAAGGCTTCGCTCAGGCCGCGCTTGGCATCCTGTTCTTCGCGTTGATCGCGCTCAAGCTATTCGAGCCGGCCGCCGTGCAGGCTTACTACAGCGAGACCGTTCAGGTCCAATACCGCCATTATCTCAACGGCGACTTGGCCGATATCCCGGGTTTCTGGCATCCTCAAGACGCGAAGCGTCGGCTCTCGCCGGCCGAGTTCGCGCGCCGCTGGGAGCAGTGGGAGCGCGACCCCGCCGCGTTTGTTGCCGACCACCGCTCTGAACTCGAGGCGCAGGCGCATCTTGCACGGCTCAGCGCCGACCACACGCACGAGCGCGAGTTGCTCAGCCGCCGCCGCGAGGGCATCGATCATCAGCTCGCGCTCGAGCATCGGCAGCGCGAGGCCGAACTCAAGGCCCGCGAGCACGAGCTTGCGCTGCGGCTCCAGCAGATGAAAGCCCGTCTCGGCGACGAAACCGACCTGCAGCGCGAGCGCGATCGTCTGCAGTTGGAGCGCGAACGCCAGGATCAGGCCCTGGCCCAGACCGAGACCGAACGCAAGCATCACGATCAGCAGCGAGACGACCTGCGCCAGCGCCTCGAGCGCCATCGCGCCCAGCTCACCCAAGCGCGCGAGCAGCAACTGCGCCTTGCGCGAACCCTCGCCGACAATCAGCAAGCCATCAGCGCGGCGCGCAAGGCGGCGGCCTCCATCGAGGCCAAGATCACGGCCAAGCAGCCCGGGCTGGAGGCCTCGCGCGTTGAACTCGCCGCCGTCGCACAGCAGCGCGCGGCGACGGGTTCACAGGGCTACTTCGGGCCCTTGGCGGCTCGTGCGCGGACCCTGCGGCGCACCATCAAGCGCCTTGAGCGCGCCTTGGGGCCGGATCAGAAGGCGCTCGACGAGCAGCATGGCCGCCTCATCGTGCTTGAGGCCGAGGCCGAACAACTGCAACAGGCCATTGAGGACAGCCGCGCCAACGCGCTGGAGCTTCGCCGCTGCTGCGATGACGAGCGCGCCGCGCTCGATGCTCTCCTGCTCATACCGGCGTCGCGGCGCGATCCGAGCCCGCCGGCGACCGCGATCACATCAGTTTGACCACCTGCTGGTTGCGCAGCCCCAGTACCTGTTGCGCGAGATCGATCGCCTGCTCGGCGAACTGATCCAGGCGCTGCCAACGGTCGGCGGTGTCGAGCACATCGGTCAGGCTGGCGCTGATCACCCGCAGATCATAGGCGCCCTGGGCACGCCGCTCCGCCGACGCCTGCTCGCTGGTCACGTAGAGCACGGGCTCTTGTTCGCCCATGGGCACCAGCGCCAGGATGAAGTGATAGCGGCGCTCGTCATCGGTCTCGATCTCGCCCAGGAGCGTTGCGGTATGGTCGCCGATCTGATAGCGCTGTTTCGGCAGGGCGGTCTTGATTTGGGGTCGATCCTGCATGGTCTTGCTCCGTTGATCATAGAAGGTCACAGTGTGGGGACCAAGGGCGACCGCCTCCAGTGCTCATGGCTGCCGGGCCCTCAGCTCGGCTAACAGCCGGCGCACGATCCCCGGGCCGCGATAGATGAGTCCGGTATAGAGCTGGACCAGATCGGCGCCCGCCGCAAGCTTCGCGGCCGCGTCTTCTGGCGCGAAGATGCCTCCAGTTCCGATCAGCACCGGCCCCGTCCCCAATGCCTTGCGCACTTGCCCCAGCAGCTCGGTACTGCGCACGAACAAGGGCCGTCCCGACAGGCCACCGCTCAGGCCCTCGGTCGAGGTGTTGAGCCCATCGAAGCGGATCGTCGTATTGGTGAGGATCAGACCGGCGCAACCGGCATCGAGCGCCGTCTCGGCACAGGCGATGGCGTCCTCGTCGGCCAGATCCGGCGCCAGCTTCAACAACACCGGCCGTGGTTTGCGCAGACGCTGGTTTGGCCCCTGCACCGCATCCACCAGCACGCGGACCTGCTCCGTGGTTTGCAGATCCCGCAGCCCGGGCGTATTCGGGCTTGAGATGTTCACTACGAGATAATCGGCCAACTCGGCGAGCAAGGCGCAGCTGCGCTGGTAATCCGTCGCCGCCTGCTCGGGCGGCGTCACCTTGGACTTGCCCAGATTGACCCCGAGCGGCACTTGCAGGATTTCTCGCTCACGCAGACGCGCCAAGCGCACCGCCATCGCTTCGGCACCGGCGTTATTAAAGCCCATGCGGTTGATCAACGCCGCATCGGCCGGCAGTCGAAACAGACGCGGGCGCGGATTGCCAGGCTGGGCCAGGGCCGTGACCGTACCGACCTCGACAAAGCCGAACCCCAAGCGCTGCCACAGCGGCACCGCCTCCGCATCCTTATCGAGCCCGGCCGCCAGCCCGATCGGATTCGCGAAGCGCAGTCCCATCTTCTCGACCCCTAGCGCTGGAGCCCGTGCCACATCCGAGGCGCCAAGCCGGCCGCTGAAATGCTTTGACCAACGCGCGGCCAATGTGAGGGCAAGGCCATGCGCCCGCTCCGCATCGAGCCGAAACAAGAGTGGACGCAACAGCCCCCATAGCAGTCCAGATTCGGCTCCAGGGCCTGGCCCCGCAGACACCGAGTGTGCCCTTTTTGTCGACATGGTTCGTCTCGATTCAGCCTGTTGATGCTCGGCCCTTGATGTGAAGCGACCTAAAGCGCCGACCGCCCTACAAGCGTCGGCGCCAATCCTTCAGCACTATACCGGACCGCCAAACGCAATCCGAATGTGCATCGGTTTCGCAAATCGAGCGCATCAGCCCCACGTCTAGGGTGACCCCCTAACCAGCAGGAGAACCCAAACGATGTACAGCGTATCAACCAAGGTCAGCACCGGCTTCGATGAGACCATCGAGCGCGTCACCCAGGCGCTAAAAGACGAAGGCTTCGGTGTGCTCAGCGACATCGATGTGGCCAAGACCCTGAACAGCAAGCTCGGTGTGGATCAAGCCCCCTATCGCATCCTCGGTGCCTGCAACCCGAAGCTGGCGCACCAGGCAATCACCGCCGAGCCCGATATCGGCGCGCTGCTGCCCTGCAATGTCGTCGTGCGCGTGGACGATGAGGGCGACGTGCGCGTGCTGTTCATGGACCCGTTGACCGTCCTCGGATTGGTCGACAATCCCCAGATTCCCGAACTCGCCGCGAAGGTCCGCGAACGCCTTGACCGTACGATGGAAGCGATCAAGTAGTCACCCTAGATGCGCCGGCGCCGGGCAGATGCTGGGCGAATCCATCCCGTGCTGAGCGGATCATCCAACCTATTCGCCGCGAGAGCGCCGGCTCGCGCTGGAGTCCGAGCACGTTTTACGCGCTCGCCTGTACCTCGCGCGCGAGCCGATAGACGCGCTCGATGAAGTGTTCCATACCGGCTTGACGGTTGGCGCTCAGATGCTCGGTTAGCCCGAGGCGAGCGATGTAGTCGCCCGGATCGGTCGCGAGCACCTGTTGCGGCGTTCGATGCTGGAAGGGCACCAGCAGCAGCGCCACCAAGCCCCGCACCAGCGGGGTCTCCGCATCGGCGCGATATTCGAGACGCGCCGGGTCGCCGGGCCGAGGGCCGGCGGTGAGCCAGGTGCGGGTGTTGCAACCGGGTACCAGATTGGCCTCTTGGTGCTCCTCATCGCTGACCGGGACCAGCTCGCGCGCGAGTTCGCCGATGAACTCGTAACGCGCGTCCCACTCATCAAGCAGCTCGAAGGCGTCGAGGATGTCCTGGGTCGTCATGATGTGCTCCGATTAGGTTCACTCTCTAGATCCAATGCATCGATGCTCGGCGGCAGCCCCGCAGCGACATCAGCAATGCCGATCCCCTCCTGCGCCGAACGCTCCTTCTTGGCCTCGGCACGCAGCAGGGTGCCGGCGTAGAACGCGAGCATGCGCTCGGCGAGCACCGGTGCGGACCAACGACGCGCATAGGCGCGGGCACGCACGGCGAGCTGGGCCCGCAACTCGGGCTCATGCAGCAGTCGCAGGCATTGCTGGGCAAAATGGCCCTCGTCATGCTGGGCGATCAGGCAGCCCTCGCTGTCGCGCAGCACCTCGCGCGTGCCCATCTCGGCGATCGCAACCACCGGCGTGCCCAGCGCCATGGACTCCAGCAGCACCAGGCCCTGGGTCTCGGTCAGCGAGGAGAAGACGAAGGCCTTACCCGCGCTGTAACAGTCTTCGAGCGAGCCGTCGCGCGCCAGATAGCCGGTGAACAACACTTGCTCCCGCAGCCCGAGCCGATGGGTGAGCCGTTGCAAGCGCTTCAGGGCGGGGCCATCGCCGGCGATCACCAACAGCACGTCCGGCATCTCGGCCTTGACCCGCACCAGCATGCGCAGCAAAAAGTCGCAGTTCTTCTCGAACGCCAGCCGTCCGACATGGACCAGCAGCGGGCGCTCGGCGGCGATCCCCCAGCGCTGGCGGAAGCGCTCACCGTCGCCCCGGCTGAACTTTTCCAGATCGATCCCGGTCGGCACCACATCGGCCGGACGCTGGATGCCATAGCGGGTGAGCACATCGAGCATCACCTGCGAGGGCACCGCGAGGGCATCGACATCATTGCACTGCTCGGCGGAGAAACGCCGCGCCGCGAAGCGCAGCCAGGCCCCGGGGATCAAGGGGATGTACTTATCCAGGTACTGCTCGAAGAAGGTGTGATAGCTTTCCACCACCGGTATCGAGAGCCAACGCGCCAGCGCCAACCCGGCGTAGTGGGCAACGAAGGGGGTGTGAATGTGAACCAGATCAAAGCGTTGCGCGCGCAAGCGCTGGCGATAGCCGCGCAACAACCCCCAACGCATGATGCGATCCTCGGGGTCGAACGGGAGGTAACGCGATGGAACGCGGATGATCTCGAACGGGTCCAACGGGTCCAACGGGTCCGGGATCTCGACGCCATAGCTGGGCGTGATCAGCGTCACCTGATGCCCCTTGGCGACGAGTTCGCGACCAAAGGTCTGAATAGACGTCGACACCCCATTGACGCGGGGGAAGTAGACGTCCGAAATCATCAAGACACGCATCGGCAGACCAGACCTCGCAAAGACCCGTGGCGCGCGGGCGCAAAGTTACAGATGGTACCAGCTCGACGTTGGGCAGGGCGGCTTTCGATTTCCAGGGTCGGGCGCCTCCTCTTGCTCCTGCTGCTCGCGGGAACCAGTCAGAGCGCGCTCGCGCTGAAGCCCACGCTCTGGGGCTACGGCGTACGCAGCTGCGCCGCGTATGAGCGGGCCAGCGCCGCCGACGACGGCGACACGGCGGAGTATCAACGCTATGAAGACTGGGTGACCGGCTTCGTCTCCGGGCTCAACCTGGCCCTCGATGAGGATGTGCTCAGCGGTTCCGGGATCGACACCCTGATGCGCCGCATCCTGAGCCACTGCAAAGCCAACCCCGAGGATGATGTCTTCACTGCCAGCATGGAGGTGGTGCGCCTGCTGAGTTCATTGCGCTGAGCCGGCGGCGGCGCCCCAGAAGCCTTTCGAGCCCGGGACTTGGCCGCCGCGATTGGGATGTCAGACAGCTTCTCAGCAGATGCGCGGCAGTTGCTCGCCGGCCAGCCAATCGACGATGCGGCTGCCGCCGAACGCGGTCTCCATCTGCACGAACTGATGCGGGTCGGCGACCACCTGGCCGATGATCGCCGCCTCCCGGCCCTTGGGATGGGCGCGCATCGCCGCGAGTAGGGTCTCAGCCCGATCGCCGGGGCAGATCGCGATCAGCTTGCCTTCATTGGCGACATAGAGGGGGTCGAGGCCAAGCAGCTCGCAGGCGGAGCTGACCTCGGCGCGAACCGGGATCGCGGGTTCGCGGATCTGCATGCCGACCCGCGATTGCAGCGCCAGTTCGTTGAGGGTGGTCGCCAAGCCGCCACGGGTCGGATCGCGCAGGCAATGGATGTCCGGCACGGCCTCGATCATCGCGGCCACAAGATCATTCAGTGACTGGCTGTCGGAGGCGATCTCGGTCTCGAAACCAAGGTTCTCGCGTTTTGAGAGGATGGCGACGCCGTGGTCGCCGATGCTGCCGCTGACCAGGATCGCATCGCCGGGTCGGGCACGATCGCCACTGATCTGGATGCCGTCCGGCACCACGCCGATCCCGGTCGTCGAGATGAAGCAGCCATCGCCCTTGCCGCGCTCGACGACCTTGGTGTCGCCCGCGATCACCTGCACGCCGGCCGCACGGGCGGCGGCACCCATGCTGGCGACGATGCGCTCGAGATCGGTCAGCGGCAGCCCCTCTTCAAGGATGAAGCTCGCGGTCAGATAGAGCGGACGGGCGCCGGCCATGGCCACATCGTTGACGGTACCGTGCACCGCCAGCGCGCCGATATCGCCTCCCGGAAAGAACAGCGGCGAGATCACATGGCCATCGGTGCTGGTGACCAGGCGACCGGGCGGCGGCTCGAACAGCGCCTGATCATTACCTTGCGCCAGTAGTGCGTTATTCAGATGCACGCGAAACAGCTCGTCGATCAGTTGCGCCATCGCACGGCCACCACTGCCGTGGCTCATATCAACGGTGCCGTGCTTGATATCGAGTCGGCAGGCGAAACGGCGTGGCGCCGGCGACTGCTTGGTGTCCGCACTGGCCATCAGGCGACACCCGCAGTCGTGGCCGCCGGCTGCCCTGATGGCTGACCCGGCGCCTGGCCCGATGGCCGAGCAGTTTGCCGAAACCGCCCATAGCTCCAATAGGCGGCACAGGCCCCTTCCGAGGAAACCATGCAGGCACCCATCGGATTCTCCGGCGTGCAAACGGTGCCGAAGAGCTTGCAGTCGGTCGGCTCCATCACACCGCGCAGCACGCTCGGGCATTCGCAGCCCTTGATCTCGCGGCCGCTGCTCGGCGCGACCGGGAAGCGCTGCTCGGCATCGAGATCGGCATAGGCCTCGGCAATGTGCAGCGCACTCCCTGGCAGGAAACCGAGCCCGCGCCATTCGAAGGTCTCGCGTGGGCGGAAGACCTCCGCCATCAACGCCTGGGCCTTACGATTACCGTCGCGGGTCACCGCGCGCGTGTACTGGTTCTCGACCCGCGCCTGGCCACTGTTGATCTGACGAATCAGCATCAGCGCGCTCTGCATCACATCCAGCGGCTCGAAACCGGCAATCACCACCGGCTTGCCGAACTCGGCCGGCACGCATTCATAGGACCGGCTGCCGATCACCGTGCTGACATGCGAGGGGCCGAGGATGCCATCGAGCTGCACGCCCGCGTTGTCGCCAGACGTCTCTTTGGCGGCGGCGAGAATGGTGCCGAGCGCGGCCGGCGTGAGGACATGATTGCAGTAGACCGAGAAGTTCTCGAGCCCCTCGGCGCGGGCGGTCTTGAGCGCGACCGCCGTCGGCGGTGTGGTGGTCTCGAAGCCGATCGCGAACAGCACGACTTGGCGCTCTGGCGCCCGGCGCGCGATGGTCAGCGCGTCCTGGGTCGAGTAAATCATGCGGATGTCGGCGCCCTCGGCCTTGGCTTTGAGCAGGCTCTTGCGCTCGCTGGCCGGCACGCGCATCAGGTCGCCGTAGGTGCAGAGCGTGACCCCGTGTTCGACGGCCATGGCGATGGCCTGATCGATGCGCGCCATCGGCAGCACGCAGACCGGACAGCCAGGGCCGTGCACGAAGCGGACATTGGCCGGCATCAGGTCCTGGACCCCATAGCGGAAGATGGCGTGAGTATGACCGCCGCAGAACTCCATCAGCCGATAGGTCCGAGCGGGATCGGCCTCGGCGCTGATGCTCCGGGCCAGTCCCCGCGCCAGATTGCCGTCGCGGAATTCATCGATGTATTTCATCGGCCCGGCTCCGAGTTGGTGGCATGCTCTGAGTGGGTGGCATCCAGCTCGGTGGCCTGATTGGCCTGATGGGTCTGATCGATCAATTCGGCTTCGTGATCGGCCAGTTCGGCAGCCTGATCAGCGAGTTCGCCGATCTCGCGCATCATGGCCAGCGTGCGCTCGGCCTCCTCGGCGCTGATCTTGTTCAACGCATAGCCGACATGGACGAGGACGAAATCGCCGACCTCGGCATCCTCGATCAGCGCCAGAGAGACGGGCCGGCGCACACCACCAAGCGAGACGGTAGCGACGTCGGTTGCCGGATCGAGCGCAAGGATCTGGGCGGGAATGGCAAGACACATAGGCGATGATCCGAAGGGGCTGAGCGACGCCGGCGGCGTTCAGAAGAAAATAATGGACTTTGACCAAAACGACAAGCCCCGCCCTTCTAGGGCGGAGGTCTTCAATCGGGCCTGTTCTGGTCTCGGTTGGAGCGCCATCAGTGCTACTCGCAAAGTAGCTGGGGAACCAACATGCATTTTTCGATTTCGCTACCGAGCGTCGTCCACGGTTGAGTTTCATGCAGCCCAACAGTTGATTAAGCCTCAATCGCTCGGCTTGATAAGTTCCAAGCTGGCCAAAACAGACATGGCAAAGTCTGTTTTAGATGCAGGTTGGCACATGCTCAAAACACAGTTGAAGTATAAAGCCATTGGGCAGTCAGTTGTGTTTGCGGAAGTCAGCGAAATGTACAGTACCCAGACCTGTTCGTGCTGCGGGTGCATTCCCGACAGCAGTCCGAAAGGTAGAGCAGGTCTTGGAGTAAGGCATTGGGTGTGCTCGGACTGTGGAGCAGAACATGATCGCGACGTGAATGCCGCGATCAATATACTCAATGCCGGATTGGGGTGCCAATCTCACTAGACGAAGTCCCTACGATTGCCGGGAATCTCCCGGCTTCAGCCGGGGGAGGCATCAAAGAAAGTTGGTAGTCGACACAGGGATCGACTGCGGTGATGTAAAGCCGGGCTAGGCGTTCGAGTTCCGGCCCCTGGACACCGCTGCGCGCGATGGCGGCAAGCCCCTGAGCGACCACGCCCTTGGGGTGAAAATTCCACTCAGTTGGGGCCAGGACCTGATACTGCTCGACCCGGCCAGCCGCGATGCGGACGCGATGCACGAGCAGCCCGCGGGCGGCTTCGGCCACGCCGATGCCAACGCCTGCATCTACCTCGGCATCAACGCCAGCCTCTTTTATCGCCAACTGAACTGCGCTGCCCGGATTGTCCATTCCGGCGTCCAGGGTGGCCTCAAGCCCGCGCGCGCTCTGTGCCAGATCGACGAGGAGCGCCATCAGCCGCGTGAGCAAGCCATTGCCGTACTCGGCGAGCAGGGCTGCGATGAGCGGTTGCGCGGCCACCCGCGCCAAGGGGCCGGTTTCGGCGCATTCCTGCTGCCAGTGGGGCGCGGCGATGAACGAATCGGCGTCGGCATTCGCTAACGACTCTGCGAGCCACCGCCAAGGCGCTTCCGGCAGCCTCGCAACTGCGTTTGCACCACACGCAAAAAGCCCCTGCGCGAACACCGCGCGCACCAAGCCAGCCGCTGGGGTTCGGGTCTGCTCAGCCCAGCGCCGCACCGCCGCCGGACGATCCAGCGCTTGCAGCCAGGCATCTGGCACGGTGCCCAATGCCTGCTCGGTGACCAGGTCCAGCAGCGCGCTCGAATCGAGAGCGGCGGCGGTGCTCTGCTCGGCCTGTTGCGGATGCACTGTGAAAGGGTCAGCGACCGCTTGCTGAGCTTGACGCAGCGCCATGAAGGCACGCATGACCTGCGGCATCGCCGACGCTGCAGGCGACCTGGCCTGAGTCGCCGCCAAGATCCGTGGCCAGTCGAGTAATAACCGCCACAGATGTTCCTTGATCGTCTCGGCATGCACCAATGCCTGGCGGCGCGCCAAAACGGCCGCGCTCGGCCGGCGGCCGAGCGCCTGCTCGCAGGCACCGACACAGGCCGCCGCCTGCGCGGTCCCACAAAGGCTGAAGAGCGTCGGCAACTGACGCACGACCTCGGCGGGCGACTTACCGGCGAAGACGCGCGCGGCGGTCACCGGGCGGCTTGAGTGAATGGTAACCGCGCTGCTGCCCGTATCCAGGCGAATCTTGAGCTGGCCGGCGAGATCGGACATCGAACACACCAGGTTTACCGTGCATGACAAGCGGTTTCTCTTCCAGCGCCGCGCCGTAAGCACCAGGAACAAGCGCTGGCACAGACCTAATTCCAAATCACATCCTGCAGTTTAACCAACGCGCAAGCACTGATAGCCCTGTAGACTAAGGGCTTTTGATCGATGGACAGCCTCCCGGATGCTTGACCCCGACCAACTTGCGGCCCTGCGCGCGCCAATCCAGTTCGAGGCCGACCCGCGCGGGCAACGGCTGCGGTTCGAATCGACCTGGGGACTGTTCTCCCCACGCGAGATTGATGAAGGCACTCGCCTGCTGCTGCAGCATGTGCGGGTCGCGCCGGAGGCCGACTGTCTCGACCTCGGCTGCGGCTATGGCCCCATCGGGCTGACCCTGGCGGCACTGGCGCCGCATGGCCAGACCCTGATGATCGACAAGGACTTCGTCGCTGTCGACTTCGCCCAGCGCAACGCCACCCTGAACGGCCTGAAGAACGCCAGCAGCCTGTTGAGCAATGGCTTCGCGCAGGTGCCGCCCGAGGCGCGCTTCGACCTGATCGCCAGCAATGTCCCGGCCAAGGTCGGCAAGGAGCTGCTCTCGATCCTGCTGCACGATGCCCATGCACGCCTGCGCCCGGGCGGCCAGCTCTATCTGGTGACCATCAGTGGTCTACGCGCCTTCTTCAAGCGCAACCTGCAAGAGGTTTTCGGCAACTACGACAAGCTCAAGCAGGGCGCCCATTACACGGTCGCATTAGCGCAACGCATTGACCGCTGATCTGGCAGCCCCGCGAGCGAGGGTTTAGACTTCGCAGGCTTAGCATTCCAAAGCGCAACAAGCAAAAGGGGCGCCGCGCTTGTCATCATCAGAGCTGCCCCGAGGAGGACTCACTCTCATGTCGGATTCGAAAATCTACCCCGTGCCCGCCGACATCGCCGCCGAGGCGCTGATCGACGAAGAAACCTACCGCAGCCTGTATCAGCGCTCGGTCGATGATCCCGAGGGCTTCTGGGCCGAGCATGCCGAAAAGCACATCTCCTGGTTCGAGAAGTGGAACAAGGTGATGGATTACAACTTTGGTCCGGAGGATGTCCACATCCGTTGGTTCGAGGGCGGCAAGCTGAATGTGTCGCACAACTGCCTGGACCGACACCTGGCCACGCGCGGCGATCAGGTCGCGATCCTCTGGGAGGGCGACAACCCAGAAGAAGACCGCAAGCTCACCTATCGCGAGCTGCATGCCGAGGTCTGCAAGCTGGCGAACGTGATGAAAGCACGCGGCGTGCGCAAGGGTGACCGGGTCTGTATCTACCTGCCGATGATCCCCGAGGCGGCCGTCGCCATGCTCGCTTGCACCCGCATCGGCGCCGTGCACTCGATCGTCTTCGGCGGCTTCTCGCCCGATTCGCTGCGCGACCGCATCCAGGATTCCGAGTGTCGCCTGTTGATCACCTCCGACGAGGGCGTGCGCGGCGGACGCAACGTGGCGCTGAAGAAGAACGCGGACAAGGCGCTCGAGGAATGCCCGAGCATTGATAGCTGCATCGTCGTGCGCCGCACCGGTGGCGAGATAGCCTGGAGCGAGGGCCGCGACCTCTGGTACCACGAAGCCCTCGCCGATGCCTCCGCCGAATGCGAGGCCGAGCCGATGGACGCCGAGGACCCGCTGTTCATCCTCTACACCTCGGGCTCGACCGGCAAGCCCAAGGGCGTGCTGCACACCACCGGCGGCTATCTCGTCTTTGCGGCGATGACGCACAAGTACACCTTCGATTACCGCGAGGGCGAGGTCTACTGGTGCACCGCCGATGTCGGTTGGGTCACTGGGCACACCTACATCGTCTATGGTCCGCTGGCCAACGGCGCCATCTCGTTGATGTTCGAGGGCATCCCGAACTATCCGGATATGTCGCGCTTCTGGCAGGTGATCGACAAGCACAATGTCGCCACCTTCTACACCGCGCCGACCGCGATCCGCGCGCTGATGCGCGCCGGCGAGGAGCCGGTGAAAAAGACCTCGCGCAAGAGCCTGCGCATCCTTGGCACCGTCGGCGAGCCGATCAACCCCGAGGCTTGGGAGTGGTATCACCGCGTGGTCGGCGACGAACGCTGCCCGATCGTCGATACCTGGTGGCAGACCGAGACCGGCGGTCATCTGATCACGCCGCTGCCCGGCGCCACGCCGACCAAGCCGGGCTCGGCGACCAAGCCGTTCTTCGGCGTGGTGCCGGCGCTGGTCGATGCCGCCAGCGGCACCCTGCTTGAGGGCGAGGCCGAGGGCGCGCTGGTGATCACCCGGCCCTGGCCTGGGCAGATGCGCACCGTCTACGGTGACCACCAGCGCTTCATCGACACCTACTTCAAGCAGTATCCGGGCTATTACTTCTCCGGCGACGGCGCCAAGCGCGATGCCGATGGCTACTACTGGATCACCGGGCGCATCGATGATGTGCTCAACGTCTCCGGTCACCGCCTCGGCACCGCCGAGATCGAGTCCGCGCTGGTGCTGCACGATGGTGTCGCCGAGGCGGCCGTGGTCGGCTATCCGCACGACCTCAAGGGCCAGGGCATCTATGCCTACGTCACCACCATGACCGGCGTCGAACCCAGCGATGAGCTGAAGAAGGAACTGATCAAGCTAGTGCGCACGGAGATCGGCCCGATCGCCACCATCGATGTCATCCAGTGGTCACCGGGCCTGCCAAAGACCCGCTCGGGCAAGATCATGCGCCGCATCCTGCGCAAGATCGCCGCCAACGAGATCAGCACCCTGGGCGATACCTCGACCCTGGCCGATCCTGGCGTGGTCGAGGAACTCATCGACAACCGCGCCAATCAATAGGCCATCCAGCCCCGGTTGCGGCGCCATCGGCCGCAACCGGTCATGCGATTCCCGGCGGCTCCGCCGCCCCCCAAATTACGCCCCATCACGAACGGAATCCTGGTAAGCGCTCAGCCCCCACGAGGTCCACCTCCTTGCCTTTATGTCAGCGAGTAGGCGTCTACGTCGACGCCGAGAATGTCCGTTACAACGGTGGTTATCAGATGCGTTACGACGTGCTGCGACGGTTCGCCGCGCGTGAAAATGGCATCTTGCAACGACTCAATACTTATATTTCCTACGATTCGGAACGCGCCCGCGAAGATCCTGAATACGCGAAGAAGAGCCGCGGCTATCAGCAGATGGTGCGCGACTTCGGTTGGAAGATCACGGTGAAATATGTACGCCGGTATACCGATGAAGCCGGCAATATCTCGATGAAAGCCAACGCCGACCTGGACATGGCGGTCGACGCCATGCTGCAGGCAGAGAAGCTCGATCAGGTGATCCTGGTCACTGGCGATGGCGATTTCCTACAGGTCGTGGAAGCCCTGCAGAATCGCGGTTGCCGCGTCGAGCTGATCGGCTTCAAGAACGTCTCGCGCGCGCTGCAGCAGGAAGTTGACGCATTCTGGCCAGGCTTCCTGATCCCGGATCTGTTGCCGGTCTCCTACGAGCCGCGCAATGAATGGGGCAAGTCCGGCTCCTGTGTGCGCGGGGTCTGCACCAAGTGGTTCCCGGACAAGGGCTACGGCTTCCTGCGCTTCATTCAGGACATCTCGCCCGATCTCTGGATCACCGATCCGCGCGAGCCGGAATCGCCCTATGTCAGTGTCTTTTGCCATGCCAACGAGGTCGCCGAGGATGTGACCGAGGACATGCTGATGAATCGCGAAACGATCCTTGAGTTCTATCTCAACGAGAGCGAACAAAAGGACAACGGCTTGGTTGCCAATAACGTCAGGCTCGCGTTCAATATCAGTCGCTAACGACAAGGCTTCGAGCAACAGCGCCCATCACCCATGGCCACTGCGGCATCTGCGATCAACCCCTCCGGCCTGGCGCGGCGCCTGGTTCAGGATGGTTTGCTCTCGGAACAACGGGCGCAAACAGCGCAGCGTGAAGCCGCAGGCCGGCAACAAGCCTTCGTGCAATATCTAGTCGAGCAGAAGCTGCTCGACAGCCACAGCATCGCGGTGGCGGCCTCCGAGGAGTTCGGGGTGCCGCTGCTGGACCTGGTTGCTGTCGATCTGCTGAATGTGCCCATGGGCCTGGTCGATACGCGCCTGGTGCAAAAACATCGCGTGCTGCCGCTGTTGCGCCGGGGCAATCGTCTGTTCATCGCGGTGTCGGACCCGACCAATGATCAGGCCCTAGACGACATCCGTTTCAATACCGGCTTGAGCCTGAGCGCCGTGCTGGTCGAGGACGACAAACTCGCCGCCGCCATCAAGCAGGTGCTGCAGGCGCAAGACACCACCCTCTCCGATCTCATCGATGCCGACCTCGGTGAGGCCGAGGGCATCGCCGAGGCGGGGGTCGAGGTGATCGATGCCGACCCCAACGTCGACGATGCCCCGGTCGTGCGCTACGTCAACAAGATCCTGCTCGATGCGATCAATGCCGCCGCCTCCGATGCCCACTTCGAGCCCTACGAACGCTCCTTCCGCATCCGCTTCCGCCAGGACGGGGTGCTGCACGAGATCGCTCACCCCCCACTGAGCATTGCCTCGCGGTTAATCGCGCGGCTCAAGGTCATGTCGCGCATGAATATCGCCGAGCGTCGCGTGCCTCAGGATGGCAGGCTCAAGCTCAAGCTCGGCGCCTCACGCGATATCGATTTTCGCGTCAACACTTTGCCGACGCTCTATGGCGAAAAGGTCGTGCTGCGTATCCTCGACTCGGCGGGCAGCACGGTTGGCATCAACAAGCTCGGCATGGACCCTGCGCAGCAGGTGCTCTTTCGGCGGGCGATCGCCCGTCCCTATGGCATGATCCTGGTCACCGGGCCCACCGGCTCCGGCAAGACGGTCACTCTCTACTCGGCGCTGAACATCCTGAATCGGACCGCCGTGAATATCTCCACCGTCGAAGACCCGGTCGAGATCCAGGTGCCCGGCATCAACCAGGTCAGCATGAATGCCAAGACCGGGCTGACCTTCGCCGCTGCGCTGCGGGCGTTCCTGCGCCAAGACCCGGACATCATCATGGTCGGCGAGATCCGTGATCAGGAAACCGCCGAGATCGCGGTCAAGGCGGCGCAAACAGGTCATCTCGTGCTCTCGACGCTGCACACCAACGATGCGCCGCAATCACTGACGCGGCTGGCGAACATGGGCGTAGCCCCGTTCAATATCGCATCATCGGTGTTATTGATCATGGCGCAGCGCCTTGCGCGTCGGCTCTGCCTGCATTGCCGCACTGTGGAAACGCTGCCGCGCGAAGCTCTGCTCGAGGAGGGCTTCAGCGCGCAAGAGGTCGACGCGGGGCTGACCCTCTACAAGGCCGTCGGCTGCGAGCGCTGCACCGAGGGCTACAAGGGGCGCATCGGTCTTTTCCAAGTGGTTGAGGTCTCGGAGGCGATGGGACGCACCATCATGGAAGGCGGCAATTCCCTCGACCTCGCCCACCAGGCCGCGCAAGAAGGGTATCTTGACCTGCGACAGTCCGGCTTGCAGAAGGTCAAGGAGGGCCTCACCAGCCTGCTCGAACTCAACCGCGTGACCCGGGATTGAGCCCGATGGTCGCGGCAGCCGCAACCAAGCAACGCAAGGAAAAGACAGCGATCTACCTCTGGGAAGGGGTCGATCGGCGCGGCGCGCGCGTCAAAGGGGATCTACGCGCCTCGAGTCCCGCGCTAGCCCGCGCTGAGCTTCGCCGCCAGGGCATCAAACCGCTCAAGGTGCGCAAGAAACCGCAACCGCTGTTCGGCGGCGGCAAGAAGAAGATCACCGCCGCCGATATCAGCCTCTTCAGTCGCCAGCTCGCGACCATGATGGCCGCTGGCGTGCCGCTGGTGCAGTCCTTCGAGAGCGTTGGCCGTGGTCATCATAATCCTTCGATGCAGGAACTCTTGCTGCGCATCAAGGGCGACATCGAGAGCGGGACCAGCATGGCGGCGGCACTGCGCAAACACCCGGCCTGTTTCGACGCCCTGGTCTGCAATCTGGTCGCGGCCGGCGAGCAGGCCGGTGTGCTCGACATCCTGTTGGACAAGATCGCGACCTACAAGGAAAAGACCGAGTCGCTCAAGGGCAAGCTCAAGAAGGCGATGTTCTATCCAGCGGCGGTGATTGTCGTTGCGATCATCGTCACTGTGGTCATCATGCTGTTCGTGATCCCGCAGTTCAAAGCCCTGTTCGCGAGCTTCGGTGCCGACCTGCCGGCCTTCACGCTACTGGTGATCGCGCTCTCCGACCTCATGCGCGATGACTGGCTGCCGATGGCCGGCGCGGCTGCGGCGCTGGGCTATGCCATCCACGCCGCCTTCAAGCGCTCGCGGGCCTTTCGCGAGATCCTCGAGCGCGGCGCGCTTCGCATGCCGGTGATCGGCCCGCTCCTGCATCAAGCGGCGGTGGCCCGCTTCGCGCGCACCCTGTCGACCCTCTTTGCCGCTGGCGTGCCCCTGGTGGACGCGCTTGATTCGGTCTCGGGCGCGACCGGCAGCGTCGTTCATGCCGAGGCGGTGAAGACGATGCGCGACGAGGTGGCCACCGGCCAGAGCCTGCAGTTCGCGATGCGCCAGCGCGGCCTGTTCCCGCCCATGGTGATCCAGATGACCGCGATTGGCGAAGAATCCGGCGCCCTCGATGCCATGCTCGGCAAGGTCGCCGATTTCTACGAAGAGCAGGTCGACAATGCCGTCGACGCCTTGAGCAGTCTCCTCGAACCGCTGATCATGATCGTGATCGGCGGCCTCGTCGGCAGTCTGGTGGTCGCCATGTACCTGCCCATCTTCAAGCTCGCGACCGTGATCTAGGCCCGGGACACCAGGATGCCGAGCGACCTCATCCGTCTCTTCGAGCAGGCGCCGACCCTGCTCTACCTGAGCACCGCGCTCGTCGGACTGCTCGTGGGCAGTTTTCTCAATGTGCTGATCCTGCGCCTGCCGCGCATGATGGAGCAGGAATGGCACCAGGAGTGCCTGGAGTTTCTCGCCGCCGAGGCGTCAACCGCAGCTCAGGAAACCGAGCCCAAGGCAACCGAGGCCAAGGCGACCGAGCCACATCAGGCGCCACCCCAGGAGGCGCATCTGGGCTTGGCCCGACCGGGCTCGCATTGCTGGTCCTGTGGCGCGACAATCAAGCCTTGGGACAACATCCCGATCCTGAGCTGGCTGCTGTTGCGCGGCCGCTGCCGCGCCTGCAAGGTCGGTATCCCATTGCGCTATCCGCTGATCGAGGCGCTCACGGCGATGTTGTCGGTGGTGGTGGTCTGGCAGCTCGGCCTCACCAGCGCCGCACTGGCGGCGCTCATCCTGACCTGGGGGCTGATCGCGCTGGCAATGATCGACCTGGATACCCAGTTATTACCCGACAGCCTAACGCTGCCACTGCTCTGGCTGGGTCTCTTACTGAGCCTCGCGGGCACCTTCACCGATCCCGCCTCGGCCATCCTCGGCGCCGCCAGCGGTTACCTGCTGCTCTGGCTGGTGTACCAAGCATTCCGACTCACCACCGGCAAGGAGGGCATGGGGCGCGGCGATTTCAAGCTGCTTGCGCTCTTCGGCGCCTGGCTCGGTTGGCAAGCCGTGCCGCAGGTGATTTTGCTGTCGTCGTTGCCCGGCGCCCTGGTCGGGCTCGCGCTCATCGCCAGCGGCCGCGCGCGGGTTGGAGAGCCCATCCCTTATGGCCCCTTCCTGGCCATCGCCGGCTGGGTCAGTCTGCTCTGGGGTGAGGCCATCACCGGTGCTTACCTGCGTTGGGCTGGCCTTATCTGAGCCGGCCTCAGCACGCATCGCATCCATGACTTATCGTGTCGCACTCACTGGCGGGATTGGCAGCGGCAAGAGCACCGTGGCCGAGCAATTCGCTGCCCTCGGCGTGGCGGTCAGCGATGCCGATGCCATCGCGCACCAATTAACCGCTGCGGACGGCGAGGCATTACCCGCGATCGCGGCGGCCTTCGGTGCCGAGATAATCGATGCCAACGGCGTGTTGGATCGCGCCCGGCTGCGCCGCCGGGTTTTCGCCGACCCCGGCGCGCGTCGCCAGCTAGAAGGCATCCTACATCCGCTGATTCGCGCCCGAATGCTCGCGCAGACCGAGGCGGTTTCCGCGCCTTACGCGCTGCTGGTGATCCCGCTGCTGTTCGAGACCGGCCAACAGGCACTGGTCGATCGCGTGCTGGTGGTCGACGTGCCCGAAGCCGTACAGATTGCCCGTGTTCAGCACCGCAGTGGTCTCGATCCCGCCGAGATCAAACGCATCATCGCCAGCCAGATCAGCCGCGCCGAGCGCTTGGCTGCGGTCGATGAGGTGATCGACAACAGCGGGGAGCCGAGCGCGCTCAGCCCCCGCATCGCGCAGCTCCATCGCCTGTATCTCGTGCAGGCCCGTCGGCAGGCCGGCTAAATTCGAGTGTCGATTTCGGAAGCATTGAGGGCATGGAGGATGCTGAACGCACCTGGCATGGGTTGCGCGCAGCACCAATCGCTCGTTAAGCTCGGCAACGTGGTTATTCATGGCCACGCTGAGCGCTTGCTCCCGCAATCTCCACCACGCGGGTGGAGTCATTTGATATGGAGGATTGAATCTCGATGAAGAAATCTTACCGATCAGCCAGTTACTTTGCCATCCTTGGAATGAGTCTAACGCTGACTCTCTTTTCTCAGCCGCTCTTCGCGGTCGAATGCAAGGGCATGGAAAAGCTTGACTGCGAACGTCAGGATGCGTGCATCTGGGTTGATAGCTATCAGCGCAAGGACGGCATTCAGGTCAGTGGTTATTGCCGCAGCAAGGGCGGCAAGAAGTCTTCGAGTTCGTCGAGTTCTTCCAGCGCTTCGAAGCCTGCGAGTTCCTCGGGTACTTCAGGCACCTCAGGCACCTCAAGTTCATCGAACTCTTCAGGCACGTCTGGCTCAACCAGCAGCAGTTCGAATTGAGTCGCAGAGTCGCTGACTGAGCAAAGGCCCGGCGCGTTCGCCGCAGCGAATGCGCGCCGGGCCAATCCGCTGAAACCGTCATCCACCTACTGATCGATGGCGTCTTCGTCCCAGAACAGATCGTAATCGTCGTCGTCGGGCGGGGTGCCGTCGTGCACCAGGTTACGGCGACGCTGCAGATAGGCATCGCGCACGAAGACATAGCGGTCGAGCGCTGCCTCATCCATGAGATCGCCGCTTTCGAGGAAGCCAGCACGAGCGTCGATCGCACGTAGCACCGCCAACCCCCAGTAGATATCATCCTCGTTCAGACTGAAGAGCGGATCGACGATGATATCGCCGGCAAAACCGACAGTATCGCGCACCGAGCTTGGGCCCAGGATCGGCATCACGAAGTACGGGCCATCGCCGATACCCCAATAGCCCAGCGTCTGGCCGAAATCCTCCTTGTAGCTCGGGATACCCATGTTGGTGGCGACATCGATGAAGCCGACGAGCCCCACGGTGGTGTTGATCGCCACCCGCCCGACATCGGTTCCGGCCCGCAAGAGCTTGAACTGCAGCGCGTTGTTCACCGCCGAGGTGACATCGGCGAGGTTATTGAAGAAATTGCTAATGCCCTGGTCGATCGGCTTGGGCGTGATGGCCTGATAGCCTTGTGCCGCAGGCTTGAAAAAGGCGTTGTCGAAGTCCGTGTTGAACTTGAACATCGCCCGATTATAGGCTTGCCAAGGATCACGAGGATCGCGCTGCTCCTTGGGAATCGAACCGCATCCAGCGACCAACGCGACCGTCAGAAGCCACAGGGGAAGGATGCGCAACCGCGCTCTGTGCATACATTGGACTCCCACATCATTATTATGCGCCGCCATTGTCCCAACGCGATGGTAGCACAGCGCTTTTGCGCTGGTGACGATCATCGATCGGCCGCTGTTTGGCTGTTAAGTCGATTGGCTTTTACAGGGAAGGCTCTTATGCTGCCGCTATGGAACGCCTAGACTCAACCTCAGTGCCTCAAAGGATCGCCTCACGCTTCCGCGGCTTCTTGCCGGTGGTCGTCGATGTCGAGACTGCGGGCTTCGATCCGCAGCGCCATGCCTTGCTCGAGATCGCCGCCGTGATCATTCGCATGGATGCCGACGGCTGGCTGATGCCCGGCGCGACCCACGCCTGCCACATACTGCCGTTTCTCGGCTCGGAACTCGATCAGAGCGCGCTGGCCTTCAACAAGATCGACCCGGACCATCCGTTTCGAGATGCCATGGCCGAATATCAGGCACTGCCGAAGATCCTCGATCCAATCCGCAAGGCCGTGGACTCCCAGGGCTGCAGCCGGGCCATCCTGGTCGGCCACAACGCGCACTTCGATCTCGGCTTCATCAAGGCCGCAGTGGAGCGCAACGACTACAAGCACAATCCCTTCCATGCCTTTAGCGTCTTCGACACCGTCTCGCTCGCCGGCTTGGCCTACGGGCAGACGGTGCTCGCGAAGGCGGCGCAACTCGCCGGATTGGGTTGGGACAATGCCGCCGCCCATTCAGCGATCTACGACGCTGAGCAGACGGCGCGGCTGTTTTGCACCATCGTCAACCGTTGGCGCTCGGATGCCTTCTGAATTGGCCATCGTCCATCGGCCTCTGTCAGCCCCAGCGCGGGCCTGTCGCTAGGGCTTCCTGGGGCTTCACGGTCTCGTGAGATCAGGCCAACATCAGGCCGCGCCCTGGCTGCTCGCCGATTCCTGCTTCGCCGCCGCCGATTCCATCATGGTCTTCAGCTCGCCGCTCGCGGCTAGTTCCAGGGTGATATCGCAGCCGCCGACCAGCTCGCCGTCGATGTAGATCTGTGGGAAGGTCGGCCAGTCAGCGTAGCGCGGCAGGTTCTCGAAGATCTCCGGGTCTTGGAGCACGTTCACATAGGCGAACGCGACGCCGGTATCGCCAAGCGCTTGCGCGGCGCGCATCGAGAAACCGCACTGCGGCATCTGCGGCGTCCCTTTCATATAGATGACCACGGGGTGGCCGTTGACCTGTTGGTCGATACGCTCGATGACAGCATCCATCGCAATACCTCGTAGAAGACTGGGTGATGTGTCAGGCCAAGGTCGGGATAGCGGCCGGGCTTATCAAGGCACAGTGGCTCACGCCATGCGAAACCGCAATGCTGCAGTCGCCCGACTGTCTGCTCACGGCCGACGGCAGCCCCAGCCAGGTGTGCCGCATTCAATCTCTCACCGTGGCGTCCTAGCGCCCGTCGATGTGACGCTGCAGCCAGTACTCGAGCAGCGCGACATGCCAGAGCTTGCTGCCCTGGATGCGGGTGTGATGCTGATCGGGGGCATCCAATAACCGCTCGATGTAGTCGCGGCGATACAGCCCACGCTCGCGGCAGGCCTGCGCGTTGAGGATATCGCGCATGAAGTCCAGAAAGGCCCCGCGCACGTACTTGAGCGCCGGCATCGGGAAATAGCCCTTGGGCCGATCGATCACCGCATCCGGCAACCGCCCGCGCGCGATCGCCTTGAGCGGATACTTGCCACCGTCGCGCAGTCGTAGCTCCGGCGGGCAACGCGCCGCCAGCTCGACCAACTGGTGATCGAGGAAGGGCACCCGCGCCTCCAGGCCCCAGGCCATGGTCATGTTGTCGACCCGCTTCACCGGATCATCGACGATCAGCGTGGTCACATCGAGTCGCAACACCGCGTCGATCAGCTCATCGGCGCCCGGCTCGGCGAGCCGCTCGGCGATAAAGGTGCCGGTATGGTCTGGCCCGGCGTAGGCTGGCGCCACCATCCGCAGGTACTCATCGTGATCGCGGTCGAAATAGTGCCGGCGCACGCGCTCGACGGGCTCCCCCTCGGTGTCGGCGGCGATGCGCGGGTACCAGAAATAACCGCCGAAGACCTCGTCGGCGCCCTGCCCGGACTGCACCACCTTGATCTCGCGCGAGACCTGCTCGGCGAGCAGATAGAAGGCGACCGCGTCCTGAGCGAACATCGGCTCGGTCATCGCATCGACCGCCTCGGGCAGGCGCCGCAGCACCTCATCGTTCGGCACCCGGAAACGGTGATGGCGGGTGCCGAAGTAGTCGACCACCTGATCGGAATACTCGAACTCGCTGCCGGCCTCTTCCGGCGTGTCCTCGAAGCCAACCGAGAAGGTGTGCAGATCGCCGACGCCGTGCTCGGCCAGCAAGGCGACCAGCAGGCTGGAGTCGAGCCCACCCGAGAGCAGCACGCCAACCGGTACATCAGCGATCTCGCGGCGCTTGCGCACTGCCGCCTCAAGCGCGTCGTGGATGGCCTCGACCCATTCGGCATCGCTCGTCGGGAGCCCGGAACCGCTCGCACCTCGGGTCGCATCCAGCTGCCAGTAGCGCTGCTCGGAGCGGCGCCCATCGGCATCGATGCGCAGCCAGTGCGCTGGCGGCAGCTTGCGCACATCGCTGAGGATGGTGCGCGGCGCCGGCACCACCGCATGCAGCGTAAACAGGTTGTGCAGCGCCACCGGATCGATCCTGCCGCTGACCCCGCCGGCAGCGACCAGCGCCTGGGTGGTCGAGGCGAAGCGCAGTCGGCCATTGGTCTCACTCCAATAGAGTGGCTTGATGCCGAAGCGGTCGCGCGCGAGAAAGAGCTGGCGGCGGTTGGTATCCCAGATCGCGAACGCGAACATCCCGTGCAGCCGCTCGACGCAGCCTTCACCCCAGGCATGCCAGGCCTTGAGGATGACCTCGGTATCGCCGTCGGAGAAAAAACTGTAGCCCTTGTCACGCAACTCGCGGCGCAGTTCGGGATGGTTGTAGATGGTGCCGTTGAACACCAGCGCGAGCCCGAGCCCCTGATCGACCATCGGCTGATTCGAGCGCGCCGAGAGATCGATGATCGAGAGCCGCCGATGACCGAGCGCGACCGCGCCATCGCCATAGCTGCCGCCGTGATCGGGTCCGCGCGGTTGCAGGCGCTCCATCATCCGGGCGATCGCGCCCAGATCCGCCGGCGCGCCGTCGAAACGCAGTTCCCCGCAAATGCCACACATCAGCTCTTTACCTCCGCCAGCCTATTTTTTCTTGATATCCGACATCTCGGGCCTATGTTTTTACCGCTAGCGTTCCATTCACCCATCCCAACAACCGACCCAGCAACCAAGCCAGGAGAGTCAGTATGGCACATGAACTTCCCCCACTTCCGTACGAGAAGAACGCCCTTGAGCCAGTCATCTCCGCCGAGACCCTCGAGTATCACTACGGCAAGCACCACCAGACCTACGTCAACAATCTCAACAACCTGGTGCCGGGAACCGAATTCGACGGCAAATCGCTCGAGGAGATCATCAAATCTTCGTCCGGCGGCGTGTTCAACAACGCCGCACAGGTCTGGAACCACAGCTTCTACTGGAACTGCCTGAGCCCGAACGGCGGCGGCGAGCCCAGCGGCGCCTTAGCTGATGCAATCAACGCCAAGTTCGGTAGCTTCGACGAGTTCAAAACGCAGTTCAGCCAGTCCGCAGCCACCAATTTCGGCTCAGGCTGGACCTGGCTGGTCAAGAACAACGACGGCAGCGTCGAGATCATGAACACCTCGAACGCCGGCACGCCGATGACCGAAGGCAAGACCGCGCTGCTGACCGTGGATGTGTGGGAGCACGCCTACTACGTCGACTACCGCAACGCGCGGCCAAAGTACCTCGAAGCCATCTGGAACAAGATCAACTGGGAGTTTGTCGCCAAGAATTTCGCAGGCTAAGCTCTCACGGCACCCGCGCTCAGCCATCGGGCTGAGCGCCCCTAGATACCAAGGTTGATGATGGCCACGACAGCAACGAATGCCCGGTTTCATGCTGGGCATTTTTGTTTCCAACGCCCGTCGCATGCTTCCTTCGTTGCAGGCTGCAATGCGATGTCGTATTCGCTAGACACAAAAAAGCCCGCAACACGGCGGGCTTGAGATGGCTGGGGGACAAGGATTCGAACCTTGGTTGACGGAGTCAGAGTCCGTAGTCCTGCCGCTAGACGATCCCCCAAAAGAGGCGGGCTAAGCCGAGCCTGAAGAGCGCTCCAGGCTCGCCAACACCGATGTTAACGCATCGATTAACGCTTTGAGAACTGTGGCCGTTTGCGCGCCTTGTGCAGGCCGACCTTCTTACGTTCGACTTCACGCGCATCGCGGGTCAGGAAGCCAGCGCGGCGCAGCGGCGAGCGCAGACGCTCATCATGGCCAACCAAGGCGCGGGCGATGCCGTGGCGGATGGCACCCGCCTGGCCGCTCGAGCCGCCGCCGACCACGGTCGCGTTGATATCGATGCGGTTGACCAAATCGACGGCTTCGAGGGCTTGGCGAACCAGCATGCGCGCGGTTTCGCGACCAAAGTATTCATCGAGCGAACGCCCGTTGACGTTGATCTGCCCGGAGCCCGTGCTCAGGAACACGCGCGCCGAGGAGCTTTTGCGACGCCCTGTGGCGTACTGTTTTTCCATGGTTCAGGTTTCCGAGAAGAATGCAGGAGGGTCGACTAGATCTCGAGCGGTTGCGGTTGCTGTGCCGCGTGGCGATGCTCGGGGCCGGCGAAGACCTTGAGTTTCTTGAGCATCGCGCGGCCGAGCGGGTTGCGCGGCAGCATGCCCTTGACTGCGAATTGGATGACGCGCTCCGGGTGCTTATCGAGCATCTGCGCGAGGCTTGCCGAACGCAGGTTGCCGATGTAACCGGTGTGACGGTAGTACATCTTGTCGGTCATCTTGTTGCCGGTCACCTGCACCTTATCGGCATTGACGATGACCAGAAAGTCACCGGTATCGACATGCGGCGTGTAGGTGGGCTTGTGCTTTCCGCGCAGCCGGCGTGCACACTCGCTCGCGAGCCGACCCAGCGTCTTGCCTTCAGCATCGATCAGGTACCAAGCCCGCCGAACGTCAGCCGGCTTTGCGCTTTGGGTTGTCATGGCGTCGCTCCCAGCGAGTCATCAGTAAAAAGATAGACCGCCTAATATAAACAATCCTGGCGATCCTCGCAACCATCTCGAGCAGCGAGATGACCTCAAAGTTCCTCGGCCGACATCACCTGCTCGCCCCAGCGCTCGAGTCGCTCGAGGATCGCCAGCGCGCGCGGATCGGCGCCGTGCTCGGCGCGCAAGCTAGCGAGCCTGTCCTCATAGGCGTCGATGGTCAGCGCGGCGCCGGCGTCTGGATCGGTCAGGCGCTCGAAGCGCCAAGCATCCCACGCCTCGCGCTCATCCTCGCTCAGCGTCTCCGGCCAGCTGCGCGCGCGCATCCGAAACAGCAGGGTTGGCAGGCGCGCATCGTCGAAGCACGGCCGTGCCTCGGCTAGTTCGGACGGTGAGAGCGTGCTGAGCTGATCCATCAGGCGCCGATCGCGCGGCGAGAAGAACCCACCGCTGTAGAGCATCCGCTCCGGGTCGCTCGGCGTCTCGGGCGTCTCGGACACCGCGCGCGCGGCGAACGCAGCACTCAGGCGCTCGGCGATCTCGGCCCGATGCCGCAGCGCGCGGCGCGCATGCTCGTCGACCTGCTCCGGATCGATCCGCCAGCGCTCGGCGGCCGCCGAGGTCAGGGTCTTCATCGGCGCCAACATCGGTGCGGCATTGATCTTGATGCCTTTCACCGGCAACCGCTCGACCCCGGCGGGCAGCGCGTCATGTCGGGTGAACAGACGCAGTTGCAGCTCAGCGGGCGAGAACTCCAGCACCTGGGTCGGATCTTGGCGCAGATCAAAACACAGCCGCGTGTTTTTCTGGCTCGGATGCGCCGCCACGCTGAGGATCGGCGCAATGCTGCCCTGAGCCGCCGCATAGCGCTGCGAGGTATGCAGCAAGGGCTTGCCAGCGGCGAGCATCTCGTCGACATGGTGTTTGTCACGCAGCGTCAGGGCGTAGTCAAACAAGCGGGGCTGCGCCGCCTTCAGCAGTCGCGCCAGGCCCAGGGTCGCGCGCACGTCGGCGAGTGCATCATGGGCGCCATCGTGGGCGATGCCATTTGCTGCGGTCAGAGCCTCGAGCTTGAACGAGGCCACGCCAGGTGCGCGCTCGGGCCAGTGGATACCCTCAGGGCGCAACGCATGCGCGAGCCGTAGCACATCGATCAGATCCCAGCGCGAGTTGCCGCTCTGCCAGGCATGGGCGTAGGGGTCGATTAGGTTGCGGTAGAAGAGCCAGTTGTTGACGCGATCGTCGAATCTGAGGCTGTTGTAGCCGACCGAGCAGGTCTCGGGGGTGGCGAGTGCTTGCTGGATCGCACGCGCGAACTCGGCCTCCGGCAGACCGCGCTCGAGCGCTTGCTCGGGCGTGATGCCAGTGACCAAGCAGGCCTCGGGTTGCGGCAAGAGATCGGTCGCCGGGCGCGCATAGCGCACGAGCGGATCGCCGATCTCGTTGAGATCGGCATCGGTGCGCAAGCCGGCGAACTGGCAGGGACGATCATGCGCGGGGTCGTTGCCCCAGGTCTCGTAGTCGTACCAGTAGAAGCTCGCCGCCATCGCTCAACCCAGCCGGGGCCGAGGATGACGGCTTGCTGCTGCTGGCGGCCAGGCGGCGCCCAACACCAAAGCCTCGCTCAGACCTTCTCTTTGATGCGCGCGGCCTTACCAGTGAGCCCACGCAGGTAGTAAAGCTTCGCGCGCCGCACATCGCCGCGACGCTTGACCTTGATCTCGGCGATCGCCGGGCTGTGAGTCTGGAACACACGCTCCACGCCTTCGCCATGGGAGATCTTGCGCACCGTGAAGGCGGAGTTGAGGCCGCGATTGCGCTTAGCGATGCAGACGCCCTCGAACGCCTGCAGGCGCTCGCGATCGCCCTCCTTGACGCGGACCTGCACCACCAGGGTGTCGCCCGGCGCGAACGCGGGCACCGATGGACGCATCTGTTCTTGTTCGATTTGCTGGATGATATTGCTCATGTCATTGCTCACTCTGTTCCGCTCCGACGCTCGGCCGCGACCGTGACGCCTCCCGAAGATAGTCGTCGAGCAGCTGCTGCTCGACGTCGCTCATGCCTCGTTCTTGCAGCAGCTCTGGACGCCGCTGCCAGGTTCGCCCCAGCGCCTGCTGCAAGCGCCAGCGCTCAATCGCCCGATGATCCCCGCTCAGCAGCACCTGGGGTACGCGCTGATCGGCGATCGTCTCCGGCCGGGTGTAATGGGGGCAGTCCAATAACCCGTTGGAATGTGAATCCTGGCGCGCCGAGTCGGCATGGCCGAGCGCGCCCGGTAACAGCCGAATCACCGCATCCATCACCACCATGGCCGCAAGTTCACCGCCGCTGAGGACATAGTCGCCGATGGACCATTCCTCGTCGACGCAGTCCTCGATCAGGCGCTCGTCAACGCCTTCATAGCGTCCCGCGACCAGCACCCAGCCGGGCGCGGCGCTGATGCGCTCGATCCTCGCCTGATCAATCCGCTCACCCTGCGGCGACAGGTAGGCGACGCGACTGCGAACCCCGGCGGCGACCGCAGCGGCCTGAGCGGCCTCGATCGCGGCGCGCAAGGGCGCGTAGCGCATCACCATGCCGGGCCCACCACCGTAAGGACGGTCATCGACGCTGCGATGCACATCGGTGGTGTCATCGCGCGGGTTGCGTAGGTGAATCTCCGCGATCCGCCGCTGCAAGGCCCGCGCCACCACGCCCTCTTCGGTCAGCGCCGTGAACTGCGCCGGAAATAGGGTGATGACATCGAAGCGCATTGTTCACACCTGGGGTTCAAACCGGGGTTCCCGCCTGCGGTTTCCGCCCGGAAACTCCGCCTGAGCCTGCCCGGGAGTCCCGCGCGGCGCTAAAACTCCGGATCCCAGTCGACCAGCAGCCGGCCAGCCTCGAAATCAACCTCGAGCACGCATTGCCCCCAGACGAAGGGCAGCAGACGCTCGCGTTCCCCGCGCACCACCAAGACATCGTTGGCACCGGTCTCGATCAGGTGACTGACCTGCCCGAGCGTGACGCCCTCGCTGGTCTCGACCCGCAGCCCCTGTAGGTCGATCCAGTAGAATTCATCCGCCGATGGCGGCGGCAGTTGATCGCGCCGAATTGCGATCGTCTTCCCGGTCAGCGCCCGCGCCTGATCGCGATCCTCATAGCCCTGCAACTGCGCCACCAGGCCCTTGCCGTGGCGTCGCCAGGCGAGCACGCGATGCGCGTCGCCATCGATCAGCCAGGGCGTGTAATGGAAGATGTTCTCGAGCGGGCTGGTCTCCGAAAAGACCTTCAGCCAGCCGCGCACGCCATAGACACCGAGAATACGACCAAGGACGATCGTCTTGGGTGCCGCGCCGCCCGAGGCATCGGCGCCATCGCTCATGGGCTAGTCGCGGGGCTCTAGCAATGACAAGGATGCGCGCGGGTTCGCCGTTAGGCGGCAACTGCGGCGTCGGCGTCCTTGGCGGCTTCCTTGAGCAGCTTGGTCACACGCTCGGACGGTTGCGCACCCAGCTCAAGCCAATGTTGAGCACGCGCGCGGTCGACGCGCAGACGGCTCTCGGCACCGGTGGCGCAGGGATTGAAGAAGCCCAGACGCTCGATGCAGCCACCGTCCCGTGCGTTACGGATGTCGGTGACGACGATCTGGTAGAACGGACGCTTCTTGGCGCCGCCACGGGTGAGTCTAATCTTGACCATCGCTATTGATCCAACTACTTGCTTCAGAGGAAAAACTTGGGTGCGGGCAGGCGCGGACATGCCCGCCAGACGTAACACACCATGATACCTGAGCATTTCCGCTCGGGAAAGAAAAAAATCCGCAGCGTCGCCGCCAGCGGGCGTGGGGATCGGGAGCCGGCCTGTAAGCCGGGTTCTGTCGTGGACAGTCATTCATCTGGGACGCGGGTCACCCCGCGCCTCGAGCGACCTACCCGGGAACGCATGCGGGCCGCATGTCGCGGCCGAGGCCGCTTGCTCCCCTATTTGGTCTTGCTCCGGGTGGGGTTTACCGTGCCGTCGCGTGTTACCACCGACGCGGTGCGCTCTTACCGCACCTTTTCACCCTTACCGCCCGCTCGCGCGGGGTTGGCGGTTTGTTTTCTGCGGCACTGTCCGTAGGCTCTCGCCCCCCAGGTGTTACCTGGCACCCTGCCCGATGGAGCCCGGACTTTCCTCCGCCTGACGCTGACGCCAAGCCGCGACTGTCCGGCCGACTCCCAGCTGCAGTCTAGCGCCTCGCGGCCAAGCTGACCATGGCGCCGACACACTCGGTCAGTCACTGGCCTCATCTCGCGCCGCCAAGGCTGCCTGATACAATTGATTGCGCGCGCCGCCAGTGATGGCGGCGGTCAGCGCCGCCGCCTGCTTCAACGGCAGTTCGGCCGCTAAGAGTCCGAGCACGCGCCGTTGCTCGGCGCGCTCGCGCTCATCGTCGCCGCGCGAGTCACCTTCGATCATGATCACCAACTCGCCGAGCTGCTGCTCGGGGCTCGCGGCCACCTGCTCGGCGAGCTTATCGAGGCGATCGACGAGAAAGGTCTCGAAACGCTTGGTCAGCTCGCGCGCGACCACGGCACGGCGTTCCGCGCCTAGGCCCTCGGCGAGATCAGCGAGGGTCGCCGCCGCGCGACGAGCGCTCTCGTAACAAATCAGGGTGCCCGGTTCCTTGGCGAAGCCTTGGCACCAGGCCAACCGTTGAGCGCTCGTGCGCGGCGGAAAACCCACAAACAGGAAACGGTCGCTCGGCAACCCAGCCGCCGACAGGGCGCAGATCGCGGCGCAAGGGCCCGGGATCGGTTCGACCCGAAGACCCTGCTCCCGTGCGGCGCGCACCAGCAAGAACCCGGGATCGCTGATCAGCGGCGTGCCTGCGTCACTGATCAGCGCCACCGACTCGCCGGCTTGCAGTCGCTGCAGCAGGCGCGGAGCCACCTGATCCTCATTGTGTTCGTGATAGGACAACAGCTCGCCCGCGACCCCGAAAGCGGCGAGCAGCGGACGGCTGTGACGGGTGTCTTCGCAGGCGATCACATCGGCCTCGGCCAGCACCACCTGGGCGCGTGGGCTGAAATCCTCTCGATTGCCGATCGGTGTCGCCACCACGTATAGTATTCCAGCCAACTAAATCCCCCTACCGGTCGGTCTCGTTGTTATCTTCTCACAAGAGTGCATGATGCCTGCACAACGCGCTCCCCTCCTAGGGGCCTGGGAGACCAGGTGGGGAAGCCTGGGCATTTCGACCCAAGCAACAGGAGATGCTGGTGTCCCTATCACGACTCGCCCTTCTTGCCATTGTCATTACGATCGGCCTACTCCTGAGCGGCTGTTTCTACACCAACGCCGCCCAAGTGCCGATGGCGAAAACCTATCCCTATAGCGAGCAGCAACGCATGCAGGCGGCGCATCATTGGCAGGTGCTTGCCGAACATGAAGCCAAGGGTATCCTGCAGCAGCACCATCTGCGCGCGACGCCACTGTATCTGCCGCAGCGCCATGATCACACCAGCGGCGAGTTCGCGCGCGGTTATCGCGCCCTACTCACGAGCGAGCTGGTCTCCGGGGGCGCCATCGTCAAGAAGCGGCCAGCAGGTGCCGTCACTGTCGATTTCGACGTCGAGGTGGTCAACCACTCCGACCGTGGCTTCATTCGCCCCTACCCAGGGATGCTGACCTTGGCCGCCTTCGCCACTGGCGTCTCCGTACTGGTGGCGCCATCGAGTAATGCCGGGCTGGCATTGATACCACCGGTCGCGATGTCGGATGTCACCAGTGGTAGCTGGACCGCCGTGGGCAATGAGGAGATCATCATTACCACCGAGATCACCGATCGCGAACGCGTCCTCTATTCCTCGTCCAATATCTACTACATCAACCAGGGCGATCGCCGACACTATGCCCCCCACCGGGTCCCGAAACCACCGCCGGTGCCCCGCGTGGCCTTGGATAACCACTGGTAAGGGGCCCAACGATGAGCCGATCAACGCTCCCCACCTGCAGCGCTCGCCGACCCTGGTTCAGCCTATTGCCGCTCCTGCTCGGGGTGCTGTTGGCTGGCTGCATCCCGGCCTCCAGCGTCCCTTACAGTACCTATACACGCTCCACCTATACGCAGTCCTATGAGTCGGCAAACCTCTCCGCCGAGATCACGGCTGCCGCCAAGCGCTTACTCAGCGTCAACCCCGCGCTGCCGCAATACGGCCCAATGATCGCGGCCACCTTCGTCGACATCAATGATCTGCGTGCCTCCTCGACCTTCGGGCGCATCAGCTCCGAACTCTTCGCCTCGGCCCTGTCTCAGGCGGGCATCCACATGCGGGAAGTGAAGATGCGCGACAGCCTCTTCATTGAGGAGCGACTCGGCGAGCTGATCCTCTCGCGCGAGATCAAACGCCTCAAGGAGGCTTATTCCGCCAACTCGATCCTGATGGGAACCTATGCGCTGGGCGATCATCGGATCTACGTCAGCGCGCGCGTGGTCCGCACCCGGGACGCCATCGTCTTGGCGACAGCGGATCTCAGCCTGCCGCTGGACAATAATCTGCGCTCGATGTTCTCTGGCAGCGCTTGGTGATGGCCGCGTACAGCCTGCAAGCGCACCGTCCCTCTGCCGCTCGGTTTTATCGATTTCTTCTCAGGAGTGCATGATGCCTGCTCAGTGCCTCGGTCCGCAGCTCCGATACACACCCACTCTGATCAGTCGCCAAGACCGTTCGGATCTCCCCACGCTGGCACACACGCTGGCACAGCGCGGCAGCACCCTCGCGCGGTTCGCGATCCTGATGTGGATCATCGGCGCCAGCCTGATGGCCGGCTGCGCCATCGATCCGATCAAGGATGGCGAGCGCTTACTCGACACCTTGCCGCCCAATGCACTCGCTGAAGCGCGCGGACTGGAGCGCGACGACCAACCCGGCGCGGCAGCCGACGCCTATCTCGCACTCGCCGAGACCACACCGGCGCCAGTGCGCCAGCAGCTCGAGATCGAAGCCGCCGACGCGCTGCTGCGAGCGGGAGAGGCGCGGCGCGCGCACCGTCTCCTGCTGAGCCTCGATCAATCAGCCTTAACCGCATCGCAACGCCAGCTCGCGCTGCTGCTGCAAGCCGATGTGGCGCTGAGTCGCGGACGCGCGGCCGAGGCGATCAGCACCCTCGAGCGCGTCAACCAAGGCGCGCTCCCGGCGCGTCTGAAGACGCAGTACCTCGGCTCCCTCGCAGCCGCCTACAGGCTGAGCAACCAGCCCGTGCGCGCCGCCGAGCAGCTCGATCAGCTCGATCGCCTGCTCGACTCCCCCGAGGCGCGCATGGACAACCAGGTCTCGCTGCTGTTCACCCTGACCAGTCTGAATCAGGCCCGTCTCGCGCAGGCCGCAGACACCACCACCGGGCGCATGCGCGGCTGGGTCGAGCTGGCCCAACGGCTCGTCGGCAAGAGCACGCCCTCGCCGGAGCTGGATGCGAGCCTTCGCGATTGGCGCCAGCGCACGTCGCGTCATCCGGCCCTGCCCAGGCTCGAGGCCACCTACCTCGCGCGTCTCGCCGGCGGCTATGCGGCGGATACCGAGGTGTTCGTCCTGCTGCCGACGGGCGGACACTTCGGCACCGCCGGCACCGTCCTCAGGGAAGGCATCAAGGCCGCGTATGACGTCGATCGCAGCGGCACACGGCCAGTGCTGAGCTTCCGGGCGGACAACATCTCTGCGTCTTCGCGGGACAGCCTCGCCGGCGCCGATCTGGTGATCGGGCCCGTGCAAAAATCATCCGTGACCACGTTGGCCCGCCAAGGCGCGCTGCCCGTGCCCACGCTCGCGCTCAACCGGATCAGCGGCGCGACACCCTGGAATCTATTCCAATTCTCGCTCGCCCCGGAAGACGAGGCCGCGAACGCCGCCAATTACGCCTTCGCGGCCGGGCTCAAGCGCGCCGCACTCGTCTATCCGCAGAGTGCTTGGGGAACACGCATGGCGGACGCGTTCCGCGACCAATGGCGGGCGCTTGGCGGCACCTTCGTCGCGCAGCCAAGCTATGGCTCGATCAGCGAGGCGGCCGACACCGTGGCACGCAGCGATGCGCAGGTGGTGCTCCTGGTGGCCACGACGCGGAACGTCGCCGCGCTCTGGGAGGCATTGCGGCTCACTGGCGTCGCGGCCCCGGTCATCGCGACCTCGCATGTCTACGACGGCACCTTCAACCCAGCCCAGAATCAGGCCTTGGCGGGGCTCTATTTCGTCGACATCCCCTGGCTGCTCGATCAGCAACGCTCCGATCGACTCTCGCGTCAGGCCCTGCGTGGAACCCTGAGCAATGTCAGCGGTCCCCTGGCGAGGCTCTATGCGATGGGCATCGATGCCTATCGACTCGCCCCGCGCGTCGCCGAGATGAGCCAGCAGCCCGGCACCTTCTTTCCCGGCGAGACCGGCGGGCTGAGCCTCGACTCACGCGGCCAGGTGCGACGCCAGCTGACGCTCGCGCGCTTCACCCCATCGGGGGTGATGACGCTGGCACGCATCGGTGACGCCGAACCCCCGGCCGGCGCTGATTGAGACTGTTCGAGACCGCGCTCGACGCGCGTGACCAGCACACACCGACAAGGATTTGATTGTGACCACCAAGGCACCGCCCTGGCGCAAACAGCTCGGCGACAGCAAGGAGCGCCAAGCGCGTGACTATCTGGAGCAGCAGGGGCTGCGACATCTTGCCAGCAACGTGCGCTGCAAACGCGGCGAGCTGGATCTGGTCATGCGCGATGGCGACACGCTGGTCTTCATCGAGGTTCGCTTTCGGGCCTCGGCGCGCTTTGGCGGCGCCGCCGCCAGCATCGACCCGCGCAAGCAGGCGCGCCTGAGCGCGGCGGCGGCCTATTATCTGCAGCGCCATCCCATCGCGCTCCCCTGCCGTTTCGACGTCGTCGCCATCGACGGCGCTGGATCCCTGACTTGGATTCGTCATGCCTTTGCCGCCCATGCCTAACACCGTCACGGTAGTGCTGATGGCCATCGTCATCGGTCTTGCGCCCCTGCTACAGGGGTGCGCTCCCGCCGCCGTGGTCGGCACCGCCTATGGCGCCTCCGTGATCCACGAGCGCCGCTCGGCGAGCACCGTGCTCGATGACGAGATGATCGAACTCAAGGCCAAGCATCGTTTCCTGCAGAACGCCGAGATCAGGCGCGCGAGCCGCATCTCGATCACCAGCTACAACTATCGGGTGCTGCTGACCGGTCAGGCCGACAGCGCCGAGATCCGCTCGCGGTTCGCCGAGATCGTCAGTCGCATGCCAAAGGTCGAGCAGATCCACAACGAGGTCCAGATTGGGCCGTCGATCTCGCTCGCGCAGCGCAGCCAGGACGCGCTGATCACCTCCCGGGCCAAGATTGCCATCGGCGGTGGACGCGGCATCGAGGACTTCGATGCGACCCGCGTCAAGGTCGTCACCGAGGACGGCGTGGTCTATCTGATGGGGCTGGTCACCCGCAAGGAGGCCGAGACGACCACCGAGATCGTGCGCCGGCTGCCCGGCGTCGAGCGCGTGGTGAAGATGTTCGAGTACATCCATGCCGCTGACTGACCGCCTCGCCAAGGCCCTGGTCGCCATCGTCGGCGCCGACGCCCTGCTCGTCGACCCCGCCGATTGCTGGCCCTATGGCTACGACAACAGCCGCCGGCAACGCCTGCCGGCGGCGGTTGCCTTCGTCACCAACGCCGCGCAGGTTCAGGCCATCGTCCAGCTCGCGCATCAGCAAGGATTGCCGGTCACCGCGCGTGGGCTCGGCACCGGCACCACCGGTGCCACGGTGCCCGAGCGCAACGGCATCGTCATCGCGTTCGAGCGCATGAACCGCATCCTGCGCATCGATCCGGCCAATCGGCTGGCGGTGGTCGAGCCCGGCGTCGTCAACGATCATTTGCAGCGCGCGCTCGCCGAGCAGGGCTTCTTCTGGCCGCCCGATCCGACCAGCGCTGCGGTCTGCACCATTGGCGGCAACCTGGCCTACAACTCGGCCGGGCCACGGGCGGTGAAGTACGGTACCCCGCGCGAGAACACGCTGGGCCTCGCCGCCGTCACCGGCAGCGGACAGCTCATCCGCACCGGCGTGCTCACCACCAAGGGCGTGGTCGGCTACGACCTGACCCGACTCATCATCGGCTCCGAGGGCACCCTGGCCCTGATCACCGAGGCGACCCTGAAGCTCACCCCCCTCGCCGAGGCCAAGCAGACCTTGCGCGCGACCTATCGGGATATCCATGCCGCAGCCGATGCGGTGGCCGCGATCATGGCCCAGCCGATCACGCCCTGCGCGCTCGAGTTCATGGACGCCGCCGCGATCGCGATGGTGCGCCAGTTCTCGGACCTCGGTGTGAGCGACGAGACCGGCGCGCTGCTGATGATCGAGGTCGACGGCCCCGCCGAGTGCGTCTCGAACATCGCCGATGCGGTGGCCGCAGCCGCAAGCAACCCCGGTTTGCTCGAACTCAGCGTCGCGCGGGATCGGGAGCAGATCGCCGCGCTCTGGCGCACGCGCAAAGCCCTGTCGCCGGCGCTGCGGCATGTGGCGCCGAAAAAGATCAACGAAGATGTCGTGGTGCCGGTCTCGCGCATCGCGCCATTCATCGATGGCTTGGAGCGGCTCGCGCGCGAGCATCGCATTCGCATCGTCAACTTCGGTCACGCCGGCAACGGCAACATCCATGTCAACCTGCTCGTCAACCCGGACGATGCCGATGAGATGGCGCGCGCGGCTCGCTGCCTAGAGGGTGTCTTCGATCTCGTGATCGCGCTCGGTGGCACGCTGTCCGGCGAGCACGGGGTGGGGCTCGAGAAGCGCGACTTCGTCGCGCGCGAGATCGATCCACCGGCGCTCGCCCTGATGCGCGCCATCAAGGCGCAGTTCGATCCGAGCGGCATCCTGAATCCGGGCAAGGGGCTGCCACTTCAGGCCAGCGGCTAACGCCAGGCAAGGCTATCGCCGCCGCTGGCGCAGATAACTGCGGCTGCCTTGCAGCGCGTGCGGCGAAATCAGATCCTGTGCCGGCGCCCCGTCCGGATAGAGCAACGGCGCCAATTCCTGTAATGCGCGCTCATAGACACGGCGTTTGAAATAGACCACGTCCTGCACCGGATACCAATAGCGCACCCAGCGCCAGGCATCGAACTCGGGCTTCTCGCTGCGATCGAGGCAAAAATCCCCCTCGCCGCACTGAATCCGCAACATGTACCAGACTTGCTTCTGCCCGATACAGATCGGACCGCAATGGCGGCGGATGAAGCGCTTCGGCAAGCGATAGCGAAGCCAGCCGCGCGTGCAGCCGAGGACTTTGACCTGCCCTGGCAGCAGGCCAACCTCCTCCTCCAATTCCCGATACATCGCCTCGAGCGGGGTCTCGTCGGACTTGATCCCCCCCTGCGGGAATTGCCACGCGTTCTGCCCGACACGACGTCCCCAGAAGAGACGCCGCTCCGTGTTGCTCAAGATGATGCCGACGTTTGGCCGGAAACCGTCCCCGTCGATCAAGTTGCTGTACCTTGTTACGTTTGCATCGCATTCTTCCATACTCTAGCCAACGGCTTCAAATGCCGCGCGCCCGAGACTGCGAGATCGGCGATAATCCGATTCCATCCGCAAGCCGCTCTTGAACCGTCGCCATGCCTCTTGCCCTCTTCGACCTTGATAACACCCTGCTCGCCGGTGATTCAGACTATCTCTGGGGCCGCCATCTGGTCGACTTAGGCGTCGTCGATCGCGACCACTACGAGCGCGCCAACCAGCAGTTCTACGCTGACTATCGCGCGGGCTGCCTCGATATCGACGCCTTTCTGCGCTTCTCGCTCGCGCCGCTGCGCAGTCATCCCCTGGCGACGCTCGAGCAGTGGCGCGAGGACTTCCTGCACGCACGCATCGCGCCGATCATCCTGCCCGCAGCACGCGCGTTGGTCGAGCAGCATCGTCGCGCGGGTGATACGCTCTTGATCATCACCGCCACCAATGCCTTTGTCACCGCCCCCATCGCCGCCCGGTTCGGCATCGAGCACCTGATTGCCACCGAGCCCGCGCTTGCGGCGGGACGCTACACCGGCGAGATCATCGGACCACCGGCGTTTCGCGAAGGCAAGGTCGAGCGCTTGCGCCAGTGGTTGGCAACGCATCAGGCGACATTGGCCGGCAGCACGTTCTATAGTGACTCGATCAACGACTTACCCTTGCTCGAAACGGTCGACTTCCCGGTCGCCATCGACCCCGATCCGAGGTTAGCCGCGATTGCCCAGGAGCGCGGCTGGCCGATTCGCTCGCTGCGCGACTGAGGGCGCCGCAGCAAGCATCGAGTTCGCAGACTGTCATCGATTCGTCATGCCTGAGCCATCGGATCGACATGCATCTTCGTTACACTGTCAAGTTACCCCGTTGCGATGGTCGGAGAGAACATGGGAGCGAGCGCACCTGCTCTAAGTATCAAACGCGGTGAGCGTTTATTCGTCGAACTGGCTGATTCACCGCAAGCGGTGCGTGAGGCGCAGGTGTTGCGCTATCGCGTGTTCGGAGAAGAACTTGGCGCCAAGCTCAAGGCTGGCGAGCATGGCCTTGACGTCGATGAGTTCGATACCGAATGCGAACACCTCTTGGTGCGCGAGACCAAGGGCAATCGCGTGGTCGGCTGCACCCGCCTGTTGAACAATCGCGGCGCCGAGCGCCTGGGGCGCTTCTATTCGGAGAGCGAATTCGAACTCGGCGCGATCCCCTCGCTACCTGGCCGCCTGCTGGAGTTGGGGCGCACCTGCGTCTCGCCGGAGTGCCGGCACGGCTCGGTCATCGCCGTGCTCTGGTCCGGGGTGGCGCACTATATTCAACAGCATCAGGTCGATTACCTGTTCGGTTGTGCCAGTGTGCCGTTGGGCGAGAACGACTGCCAAGCAGCGGCCATCATGAATCGGCTGCGGCGCCAGGCCATGGCGTCGGAGACCTTGCGGGTGACACCGCGCGCCCCCTTACAAGCCACGGCCGGGGCCGATGATGTGCTTGATGCCCCACTGCCGGCGCTGCTCAAAGGCTATGTGCGCCTCGGCGCGGTCGCCTGTGGTGAACCTTGCCGCGATCCCGATTTCGAGGTCGCAGACATCTTGATGCTGCTCGATATGCGCTGGCTCAACCCCAGTTACGCGCGACACTTCCTGGAACGGATCTAGGCGCGATCATCGAGAAACGCTTGATGCTTAGACACATCACACCCCATCTACGTGCCAGCGCACGCCTCCTGGCCCTGATCGCGCTCAACGTGCTGGGCGCCGTGATCGTGCTCGGCATGGGCCTTTGGCGCCGCCTTGGCGGCTCCAGCGCCGCGACACCCGCGATCGTTCAGTGGTGGTTTCAGCGCGCCATACCGATCCTCGGTCTACGAATCTGCGCCGAAGGCCAGCAAGCCAAGAGCGCGTTGATCATCGCCAATCATATCTCTTGGCTCGATATCCCCGTGCTCGGCGCGCTTGGACCGGTCGGTTTCCTCTCCAAGGCCGAGATTCGCCAGTGGCCGTTGATCGGCTGGATGGCCGCGCAAATCGGTACCCTCTTCATCACCCGTGGCGGCAATCAAACCGCAGATCTCATCCAGCGCATCGAGACGCGCATGCGCGAGCAGCGGCCCGTGGTGATCTTCGCCGAAGGCACCACCAGCGATGGCCGTCAACTGCGCGGCTTCTACCCGCGACTGCTCGCGGCGGGCCAGCAGCCGGGCATCGACGTGCAGCCGGTGGCGATTCGCTATGGCACCAACGCCGAGCCCGATTTGATCGCCCCGTTCATCGACGATGACACATGGATCGAGAGTCTTTGGCGCGTGCTATGCCAACCGAAGACCGAGGCCCAGGTTCACTTCCTCGCGCCCATCGTCGGCGCGGACATGGATCGACGCACGCTCGCGACCCTGTGCGAGACGCGGATCGCAGACGCACTCGAGGTGCCCATCGTGGCCAGGGCAACCGCCAAACGGCGAGGCCCGGAGGTCGCGACGCCGTGAATGCAGACAGTGGCAGCGTCCAGGCGCGCAGGTCAACGGATGCGAGGCCAAGGCTCCATGTCGCGCTGGTCACCGAAACCTATCCGCCGGAGATCAACGGCGTCGCCAATACCCTGGCGCAACTCGCGCACGGCCTCGAACGGCGCGGACACCACGTCAGCCTCGTGCGCCCACGCCAGCCGGTGGATCGGCGCAACGCGCCGCCGTCACGGGAGTTGCTGGTCAGCGGTGTGCCCTTGCCAGGTTATCGCGGCCTGCGCTTTGGCCTGCCGGCGCTGGGGGCCGTGCAGCGACGCTGGCGCGAGGCGCGCCCGGATGCGGTCTACATCGCCACCGAGGGTCCGCTCGGACATGCCGCGCTGCGAGCCGCCACGCGCCTGGGTATCCCAACCCTGACTGGATTCCATACCCAGTTTCAGCAGTACTGCAGCCACTATGGTGTCGGCCTGCTCATGAAACCGATCATCAGCCTGCTCAGGCGCTTCCACAACCACTCCGGTGCGACCCTGGTGCCAACCCGCGCCTTACAGCGCGACCTTGCCGCCGCCGGATTTCGCAATCTGCATGTGCTCAGCCGCGGCGTCGATACCGAGCGCTTCTCCCCGACCTACCGGAGCGCGGCATTGCGTGCCTCCTGGGGGTGCGGCGATGCGACGGTGGTGGCGCTCTACGTGGGCCGGATCGCCGCCGAGAAGCATGTCGATCTGGCGATCGAGGCCTTTGACCGGATTCGACGCGCTCGGCCCGACAGCCGCTGCGTCCTGGTCGGCGACGGTCCCGAGCTGGCGCATCTACGCCGTCAGCATCCTGATCATGTCTACACCGGCGCCAAGGTCGGCGCGGCGTTGTCCGCGCACTACGCCTCGGCGGATCTGTTCGTATTTCCAAGCCTGACCGAGACCTTCGGCAATGTCCTGACCGAGGCGCTCGCCAGCGGCCTGGCGCCCATCGCCTTCGATTATGCCGCCGCGCGCGAACACTTACACCATGGCCAAAACGGCTATAGTGTCCCCATGGCCGATCGCACGGCGTTCTTGGCGCAGGCTGAACGGGCTGTCAGCGACTCTGAACAGCTCAAACGCCTTGGCCAAGAGGCCCGACACACCGCAGAAGCGCTGAGTTGGGAGCGTGTGATCCGCGATTTGGAGCACCATCTGTTCTCCGTGATCGATTGCGCCGGCAACCAGGGCGAGCGCCATGAACCCATTCCTGCGACTGTTGAATGAGCTCGAAACACCGTTTTGCCGGCGTTGGAACCGTGCTCATCAGCGACCTTGGCTGTTGCGCCCCTTCGCGCTCGTCAGCCGGCTCGGCAATGGCGTCTTCTGGTATAGCCTGATCGCCGTGCTCCCCGTCGTCGATGGACTCGACGGCCTCGAAGCCGCCGTGCACATGCTACTGATGGGCGGCATTGCGCTGATCCTCTACAAGAGCCTCAAGGGTCGCACCCGTCGCATACGCCCCTGCCACTATGTGACCGATATCGCCGCTAGCGTGCCACCGCTGGATCGCTACAGCTTCCCGTCCGGACACACCCTGCACGCGGTCAACTTTTCCACGATCGCGCTGTTCTACTATCCGCAGCTTGGTTGGCTGCTGATTCCCTTCACCCTGCTGGTCGCCGCCTCGCGGGTCGTGCTCGGACTGCATTATCCAACCGATGTGCTAGTCGCCTCGGCGATCGGGCTCGGCCTTGCCTATAGCAGCCTGTTGTTGGTCGCCTAGTCGCTGTGGCGACCGGGCTTGGCCGAACTTTCGACCGGGCTCGATCGGGTCTAGTAGATCGCGCTTCCGCACGCGGGCCGATGGGCGCACTGGGCATCCGACAAACAAAACAGCCCGGCGGCCAACCTCCATGTAGGGGTTAGCCGCCGGGCCTTCAGCCGTTAGGCGAGAGACTGGCTCTGCTTATTTGGCTTCAGGGGCGGCCGGAGCAGCCGGTGCGCCATAAGGCATGGCACCCTGTGGAGCCGCATAAGGGGCCGCATAAGGGGCCGCGCCATAAGGAGCACCATAGTAGGGCGCGCCGTAGCCGCCGTAGTACGGGTTGCCGTAGCCATAGCCGTCACCGTAGCCGCGGCCGTAGCCCTGACCACGTCCATGACCATAGCCGCGACCGCCGCCGCTCATGCTCATGTTGAAGTCGCCGTAGCCATCGCCGAGCATATCGCTGAACATGTCGCCCATGCCGTCGCCCCAACCATTGCCATAGCCTGGGCCACCGTAACCCGGACCACCCCACCATGCGCTAGCGGATGCGGACACACCAAGAAGAGCGGCAACGGCTGCGGCAGTAGCAAGCTTTTTCATCAATCTTTCTCCGAATTCGATTTTGTCTGGGTTGCAAGCGTCGCCGCCTTTCTTGCGACAACAGAGATCATTATATTAGCGTTTTCTAAAATTGATAGTCGCTAATCTCGATCTATCATCGCCCGTCGATAGATATGACAAATCGCAATGCAAACCGCCATCTCGACTCAGGCCGAGGGTGCTAACAAGCGCATCGACAGATCGACGGCCTCGACGTGCTTGGTCAGCCCCCCGACCGAGATATCGTCGACCCCGGTCTCGGCGATCATCCGCAGGCGCTCGCGGGTGATCCCGCCGGAGGCCTCGAGTCGCGCCCGTCCAGCGGTCAATTCAACCGCGCGCCGCAACTCCGGCAACGCAAAGTTATCCAACAAGACGCGCTCAACGCCGGCCTCTAGCGCCTCGCGCAGTCCATCTAGGGACTCGACCTCGATCTCAACCAGGAGGTCGTCGGCAAGGCGACGCGCCGCCGCGATCGCGGCGCTGATCGAGCCGGCCGCGCTGATATGATTCTCCTTGATCAAGATCGCATCGAACAGCCCCATGCGATGGTTATCGCAGCCACCGCAGACAACAGCATATTTCTGCTGACGCCGCAGCCCTGGAAGCGTCTTGCGCGTATCGAGGATGCGCACCGGCAGACCGGCTACCGCATCGGCATACCACCGAGCGCGGGTCGCGGTGCCAGAAAGCAACTGCAGGTAATTGAGCGCGGTCCGCTCGCCGGTGAGGAGCGGGCGCAAGCGACCCTCGAGGGCGCAGAGCCGTTGCCCTGCCCGCACCGACTCGCCATCATGCGCCTGCCAGTCGATGCTCACCTCGGGGTCGAGCTGACGGAAGACCTCATCGAACCAAGCGCTGCCGCAGAGCACCGCGTCCTCGCGGGTGATGACCTCGGCGCGCGCGGTCGCGTCCACCGGCAGCAAGCCTGCGGTCAGGTCGCCAGTGCCGACATCCTCCGCCAGCGCATCGCGCACCTGGGCCTCAATGAGCGCCAGCGACGGCAGGGAGCGAGACAGCACCTCCGCGCTCGGGTCGGGGGTCGGTACAGCGGTCGGCATCGGATCGGATCCTCAAGGAGCGGTTAGGATAGACGGGGATCATAGTGTGCGGGCTGATGGCCACTCAAGCTGATCGCCAGACAAGCGAGAACATGCAAGACCGATGACTGATCCGAGCGCCCCCACCATCGATCATACTGGCCGCCTCAGCATCGCCCGCTGGCTGCCCTCACCCAATGCCGACCAGCGCCCGCTTGGCATCGAGCCGGATCTGCTCGTGATCCACAACATCAGCCTGCCCCCTGGGCGCTTCGGCGGTCCCTGGATCGAGCAGCTGTTCCAGAATCGACTCGATTCCACAGCGCATCCCTTCTTCGCCAGTCTCGCCGGGCTGCGCGTCTCCGCGCATCTACTGATCCGCCGCGATGGCGAGCTACTGCAGTTCGTCGAATTGGATCGGCGTGCCTGGCATGCCGGACGCTCCGCATTCGATGGCCGGATCGAGTGCAACGACTACAGCATTGGCATCGAACTCGAGGGCAGCGACGAGATCCCGTTTCAGCAAGCCCAATACGCACGGCTGGGCCAAGTCACCACGTTGATTCGCGCGCGTTATCCAGCGATCACGCCGGCGCGCATCACCGGACACCAGGAGATCGCACCAGGGAGGAAGACCGATCCCGGTCCCGCCTTCGACTGGGACCGATATCGGGCGCTGATCAGCGACAGCGAAGGGGGTACCTAGCGGCTAATGCACTCCGGCGAGAACCAGGCACTCAGCCGAGGCGCGCAGCCACTGCAGCGGCAGCGGCTGCGGCAGCCGGGCGTGGCACCGGCATCGGTTGCGGCTGCTCGGAGGTCAGTACCTGTTGCGCCTCGGTCCAGCGCAGCAGCTCGATGGTGCCATCGTGATGCTCGACCAGCGCCGTGCAGCTCTCGACCCAATCGCCGCAGTTGCAGTAGGTCACGCCATCGATCTCGCGGATCTCGGCGTGGTGGATGTGACCGCAGATCATGCCATCGACATCGCGGCGCCGCGCCTCGTCGGCCACGGCCTGCTCGTAGTTACCGATATAATTGACGGCATTCTTCACTCGATGCTTCAGATAGGCGGCGAGCGACCAATAGCCGAACCCAAGGCGCTGCCGGAGGGCATTGAGCCGATGATTCGCCGAGAGCAGCAGGTCATAGAGGCGTGAGCCGAGCATTGCCAGCCAGCGGCCGTTCTGTACCACCTGATCAAACTTGTCGCCGTGCAGGATCAAGAACTGGCGACCATCGGCGGTGGTGTGCACCAGCTCATCGCAGAGCCGCACATTGCCGTACTCGGAGCCGAGATGGTCACGCAGGATCTCATCATGATTGCCCGGGATATAGACCACATCGGTACCACCGCGCGCCTTGTCCAACACCGCGCGCACCACATTGTTGTGCGCCTGCGGCCAGAACAACCCGCCGCGCATCGCCCACACGTCGATGATGTCGCCGACCAGATAGAGCTGCTTGCACTCGGTCGATTGCAGGAAATTCAGCAGAAAATCGGCTTGACAACCGCGAAACCCGAGATGCACATCCGAGATCCAGATGCTCCGGTATTTCAACGGCCGTAGATGTTTCACCTGACTCATGTCACCCAGGCCCTCATAAATAGCGTGGGCGCCATGGTCGCGCGGCTTTGTTGCGAGAGGATGGACGCGCGATGAAGATCTGATGAACACGCATCGTGCCGACGCGCATCGCGCACTGCGTATACTGATGCCTTCTGCTGTAAAGAGGAGTTTTTTTGATGCCACGTGATTCCGTGAACAAGGTCGTTCTCGCCTATTCAGGCGGGCTCGACACCTCTGTGATCCTGACCTGGCTGCGGGACGAATACGACTGCGAGGTGGTCACCTTCACCGCCGACATCGGTCAGGGCGAGGAGGTCGAGCCGGCCCGCGCCAAGGCCGAGGCGGCCGGGATCAAGGAGATCTATATCGAGGATCTGCGCGAGGAATTCGTGCGCGACTTCGTCTACCCGATGTTCCGCGCCAACGCCATCTACGAGGGCGAGTACCTGCTCGGCACCTCGATCGCCCGCCCGCTGATCGCCAAGCGCCTGGTCGAGATCGCCGCCAAGACCGGCGCCGATGCCATCAGCCACGGCGCCACCGGCAAGGGCAACGATCAGGTCCGCTTCGAGATCAATGCGCTGGCGCTGCGGCCGGACATCAAGATCATCGCGCCCTGGCGCGAGTGGGACCTGCTCTCGCGGGAAAAGCTGATGGCCTATGCTGCCGAGCACGGCGTGCCGGTCGAGCAGAAGCGCGACGGCACCAAATCACCGTACTCGATGGATGCCAACCTGCTACACATCTCCTACGAAGGCTACGACCTTGAGGACCCCTGGGTCGAACCGGGCTCGGGCATGTGGCGCTGGACACGCGACCCCATCGATGCACCCAACACCGCGCAAGAGATCGAGCTGACCTACAACGCCGGTGACATCACCGCCATCGATGGCAAGGCCATGACGCCAGCCGAGGTCTTAGCCGAGCTGAATCGCATCGGCGGCGAGCACGGCATCGGCCGCGCCGACATCGTCGAAAACCGCTACGTCGGCATGAAATCCCGCGGCTGCTACGAGACCCCCGGCGGCACCATCATGCTCAAGGCCCATCGGGCGATGGAATCCCTCACCCTCGACCGCGAGGCCGCGCACCTGAAAGACGAGCTGATGCCGCGCTATGCGACCCTGATCTACAACGGCTACTGGTTCAGCCCGGAGCGGATGATGCTGCAGGCCGCGATCGACGAGAGCCAGCGCGTGGTCAACGGCAAGGTCCGGCTCAAGCTCTACAAGGGCAATGTGATGGTGGTCGGCCGCCAATCAGACACCGACAGCCTGTTCGATGAATCGATCGCCACCTTTGAGGATGACGCCGGCGCCTACGATCAGAGCGACGCCACTGGCTTCATCAAGCTCAATGCCCTGCGTCTGCGCGTCGCCGGGCGTCGTCGCAGCCGCTGAGCGGCTTATATCCTCGAGCGCTGGCATTGCTCTTCGTTCCAGTCCAGCGGTCGGCGAATGCTGCGTCATCAGGGCTTCTAACCCTCATGCTGTCAGGCTAGGATGGCCTGACGGCACAGCCGCGAGGGCGCGACTGGCCGGGCATGCAATGACGCTGGCGATCGTCAATGCCCTCGGCCATCGAGAAAGCGATACCCAACGCCGGGTTCCGTTCTCAGATAGCGCGGCTCATCGGTATCTTCTCGGAGCTTCTGTCGAATGCGACCGATGAAGTTGCGCAGATAGTGTGTGTCATGGGCATGCGTCGGCCCCCAGATCTCACGCAGCAGCTGGGTTTGCGTGATGACCTGGCCGGGGTTCGAGACCAACAGCTTGAGGATGGCAAACTCTTTGCACATGAGATGCACATCGTCGCCCATCACGGACACCAAGCGTTTGACCAGATCGATACGGAGATAGCCGTCATCGTAGATCCCGGCATCGGGCAGACCCAGGTCGAGCACGATCAAATCTGGCGTCTGGGTCGCGGCGAACTCGAGTCCCTTCCCCGCCGTCTCCGCCTCGATGACCTGATATCCCTGGCTTTTGAGACTGATGCGCAGGAATCGACGGATCTGTTCCTCATCGTCGATGATGAGGATGCGCGTCGATGTCGGGCTTTCTGTCATGCGTGCTTCTATTACCCGATCAGCTCACTGCTCTTGTTCGCCGATTGGAGGTTCGATCAGTGCCGGATGCACATAGAACAGTGGCAGGCCCGGCTCGATGTTCCTGACCCATGGCGTGCAGGCGCTGGTGCGCGAGGTGCTGGTGCTGGCGGCGCTCTACTTAGTCCCGGTGCTCTATGCGCTGATTGGGGCGCGGGAGCAGGTGACGACAACTCTTGCGGGGCGACCCCGCAGCGGGCGGCGTCGCCGGATCGATCCGTTTTCGGTCGGTGTCACGCGTGGCATACTCGGGGAATTGCACTTTAAGACACACGAAATGAGTCTTGACTGCGCGTAAGCGATCACACCGAGTGGGAGTTCTCCATGGCCGAGCGACCTCAAGGCATGCATCAGGATCTGGTTCCTGTCGAGCACTTCGCCCGTGCTAAGGGAATCGATGTCGCCAAATGCATCGAGATGATTCGCGATGGATTCTACGACGGACAGTTGATTCGAGGCGCTTGGTATGTCAACGCGCTGGAATTGAGCCCGCCGACGGATCGGCGTGTGCGGCGTCCGGCGAGACCCAAATCGAAAGCTCGGCCGAATCGCTCCGGTGACTTGCCGGATATATCGATTTTCTTCATTCTGATGACCCTCCTCGCCTTGCTCGTCAGTTTAATCCTGGTTTTGACCTTCTGGCCGGGACGCCCAGGTTATCCAGAGGGGTTGGATCTCGGCGCTTATCGGGAGTCAATTCTCTGGGGGCTCGGCGGCATCTTGGCGGCCTCGCTCTTCGCTGCGCTCGCGCAGATCCTCTACGACCTGAGCCGCTTGGTCGATGCAACTACCACCCGGAGCCGCAGCCAAAGCGGGGAGAGGGAGTGACGATTCTCGAGTCATGGTCCCAACAGGTGGTGCCATCGTGGCACCTCAGGCCCGTCAGGTTCATCCTGATGTCCCAACCGCGTCGCAAATGACCCATCGGTATCCAGATCTTCGCGAAGCTGCGCGAGGACGGCTGCTATTATGTCGATAAGACTGGCTTCATCTGGCAACTGATCAGCGAGGGCAGCCAGTATTTCCTTTCCCGCCTGCGTCGCTTTGGCAAGTCCCTGCTGCTCGCCACCATCGGCGAGCTGTTCGCCGGCAACGAGCCGTTGTTCAGGGGCCTGGCGATCCATCCGCACTGGGATTGGTCGGTGCGCTATCCGGTGATTCGCTTGAGCTTCGGCGGCGCGATGGATCACCCACTCGATAGGGCCAAACACCCGATCAAGCGCGGTCGGTGTTGGCGAATAGATCGCCGCCAAGTAGCGTCCCAACGGCCAGGCCAATAACAGCGCGACCGCGTAGATGAGCAGCGCCAGCACGACAAACAGGAGGATGGCGTACACGATGACCTCACTCAGCGTTGTTGACCAACGCGTCGCCTGGTAGCCGCCATCTCTCGCTGCAGGAGACGGTGCAGCGTGTTGAAGGCACTCCCGCCCGCGCTCACCTCCTGTCTCGGGCCGAACTGGACGCTCAGCGTGTTGGATTTCCTATCGGTTGCTCCGGCGCAGGGCGCGCACCCGCGCGCGACTGGCTGCAAGACGCGGACGGCACGCCGCCCGCCGGACACCGCCGTCAGTGCACCAGCGCCCGATAGCTCGACCAGGTGGCGTATCCGACCAGCGGGAACAGCACGATCATGCCGACGAAGGCGGTCAGGATACCGATCGCGGTCAGGCCGATGATGATCAGCGCCCACAGCGCCATCGCCTTGCGGTTGCGCATCACCGCCCGCCAGCTGGCCTGGATGCCGACGATCGGGCCGGCGTCGCGGTCGACGATCAGCGGCACCGCAACGGCGCTGGTGACGAACACCGTCAGCGCGAGGATAGCGCCGATGACCACGAAATAGCCGGTGACCAGCGGATCGAAGCCGCCCGAGAGCGCGGTCAGGTAATTGGCCGTGCTCGGCGAGAAGGTGCTCGCGTGTACTGCGAAGATCAGCGCCGAGACCCGCACCCAAGCCGCCATCACCAGTCCCAGATAGACGCTGAACAAGGCCAGGTTGGTGCGCCGATCCCAGATCAGCGACAGGCCGCGCCTAATCGACACCGGCTCGCCGGCGGCGTGCTGGCGGGCCGCAGTATACAGGCCTGCCGCGAGCAACGGCCCGATCAGCAGCAGCCCGGTCAGGAACGCCGCCGTGAACGCGGGCATGCTGCGGACCAGCATCACAGTGCCCAGACAGGCGAGCGCGAACAACAGCCCGTAGAGCAGACTGACGACCGGCGCCGCTCGCAACGTCGCCCAGCCGTCGCGCAGCCAGGCGCGGGGCGCATCGGCATCGACGCGCCACACATCGAGGTCGGTGATCGAAACAACATCGGCATGGGGATCCTGCGTCTGCGTATTCATCATGCGGACCTCCTGAGTGAGGGTCAGTGAAGGACTCGGGGCCAGCGGCCGGACCGGCGGCCCCGACCCGAATATTAGGTCAAACCATGGCCCTGCGGTAACCCGAAGGATGCTTGCGTGAGCGAAGGACCGCAGGTGGTGACCAGACGCGGCACCGAAACCGCCGTCCCGGTTTCCATTGGTGAGTGGCGACGGAATATCCTGGCTGGATTGCTGCTCAACTCGGTGAACCTCCGGAGCCAAGCAAGGGTTTCGGTGACGATGCAAGATGTCGTCGACACGGCCATGACCGCAGATCGCAGGCAGGTCATTCGCCCCAAAGACGCGACACATCCAGATTGATCGTGCAGCGGGACAGCGTGATGGGGCAGGTTTCGTGCTGGAAATCCCCGACCTTGCGGTAGCGACCATCAACCAGCTGATAGATTTTTGCTTTGGCTTGGCTGGGATAGAGCAAGATGTAGTACGCGACGCCTTCCTCGCAATAGAGATCGAACTTGGTCTGCTCATCCCGGCGGGCGGTGTTGGGGGAGACGACCTCTGCAATCAGCGCCGGCGCACGCGTGATCCGCTCCCCATTAGGCGCAAAGCAGATCAGGATCACGTCCGGACGCGTGACCGTGTCATCGGCAAACTCGACATCGATCTCATGGAGAACTTCGCAGTCTGGGCAGCCGTCGAGGGCCGCATCGAGTTGATGCAACAGGCGCCGCGCGACGCGTTGATGACTGATCCCCGGCGAGGGCGACATCGCCAGCGGAATGCCACGGATAAGCTCCCAATCGCCCTCCCAACGGCGATAGTCCTCGATGCGGTAGTGTTCAACGATGGCGGTCAGGGACATCCATAAGCTCCCAGCGAGACTATTCCGGCGAGCCAGCTGATACGGATTATTAAACCGGCTGACCGGCTGAGGCAAGGCCCGGCGGTGTGCCCTGGTCCGGCACCTGGGCCTGTTCGTCGCCAAGCGCCTCTCGGACGAACAGCCGCAGGCGCTGCTCTGGGCGAGTGGTGGGTGCCGATGGCCAGCGCTGGAATCGCGGCATCCGTGATCGCATTTTGCGTGGAAGCCGGCGATACTGGATGTCTGTCCAACTGCTGCCAGTGTCCGCCAATGATGAGTCTCCCCTTCTTCGGCGTCTTCTTCTCGGTCGTGAGTGCCTGGATGGGCTACCGGCGCATCGCGCTCGGCCTTGCGCTGGTATCGATCGTCGGAACCCTGGCGCTATTTCGGATGCATGCAACCGACGCGCTTCAAATCGCCCTCTGAGGCCTCGTGATGTCACCTCATTTCGCACGCCAGCTCAATGCGCTCGGTCTGCTCGCGATTAGCGCTGTCCTGTTGATCGCGTTCGCCGATCAGTTCTTACTCAATGAACTCCCCTGTCCGCTTTGCATCCTTCAGCGCGCTGGCTTTGTCCTGGCCGGGACAGGTCTCGCGCTGAATCTTGCGGTTGGGATCAGGACCTCTCACTACGCGGTGGTGATCCTAGGCGCGATGGCGGGAGCGGCTGTCGCACTCCGCCAGGTCGCGCTGCATGTCGTCCCCGGTACTGGGGCCTATGGTGCGCCGATACTCGGGCTTCACCTCTACACCTGGGCCTTCATCCTGTTCGCCTTGATCATCGCTGGCGCCGCCCTCGTACTCACCTTCGAACGGCAGTTCTCCGCCCCGGAAGCGGGCCGGCCGGAAGCGCCTGTGCACGGACGGCTGGCGCGATTCGCGTTGATCCTATTCGCGCTGCTCGCGCTGATGAACGGCCTCTCGACCCTAGCCGAATGCGGTGGCGGACTTTGCCCCGACGACCCAGAGGGTTACGAGGCCTTCGAGGCACTCAAGGGGGTGTTGCGCTAAGGTCCGCAGCTCGACCGGCTCTGGGGCCATTTGCTCTATGAGCTGGACGGCCCGTTACTCGATGAGCAGCAACTGCGCGCGGTGGCGAACGCAACAGGCTCACCTGCCGAGGTCAGTTCGCGCGCAACTGCACCGCTCGCGTCCTCCGTCAGCCCCGCCGCAGCATGTTGACGGCATATCATGGATAGAGCGCCTGCGCTCGGGGCCGCTTGGTCTAGTCGGTCGCATTCACCAACCCAGCCTCAGGGCCATGCATGACCGGATCATTGTCGCGCATGCCGACGCCGTGCGGCGGGGCAGCGGTCAACGCTTGCACCATCGAGACGGTTGATTGCGATTACGATAACGACAACAACGGGAAGGAGCACGAGCGCAAACCATGCCCAGACTGACCGACAAACTCACGCTGATTACCGGTGCCGCCCGCGGGATCGGTGCAGCCATCGCGACCGCCTTCATCGCCGAGGGCGCCCGCGTGTTGCTAACAGATCACGATGACGCGCTGGGCGAGGCGACCTCGGCGGCCCTCGGTGAGCGCGCGGTCTACCGGCACCTGGACGTGCGCGAGGAGGCCGACTGGGCGGCAGCGCTGGCCTGGGCCATGGAGCACTGGGGGCGGCTCGACGTGCTGGTCAACAATGCCGGGATCACCGGGTTCGAGCCCGGAACCGACGGCGCCACCGGCCCGCAGGACCCGGAGCACATTACGCTCGCAGACTGGCATGCCGTGCACCGCACCAATCTAGACGGTGTTTTTCTTGGCTGCCAGACCGCGATCCGCGCGATGCGCCCGGCGGGCCGGGGCAGTATCATCAATATCTCATCGCGCTCCGGTCAGGTCGGCATCGCCGGGGCCGCAGCCTACGCCTCATCAAAGGCCGCAGTGCGCAATCATACCAAGAGTGTCGCGCTCTATTGCGCCGAACAGGGGTTGGCGATTCGCTGCAACTCGATCCATCCGGGCGCGATCCTGACCCCAATGTGGGAGCCGGTGCTCGGCCAGGGCCCTTCGCGCGAGGAGCGCCTGCGCGAGTTCGCCTGGGACACGCCGTTGCGCCGCTTCGGCACCCCGGCGGAGGTCGCCGCGATCGCGCTGCTGCTGGCCACGGACGAGGCGGCCTACATGACCGGCAGTGAGCTGACCATCGACGGCGGTATCCTGGCCGGGTCCCCGGCGACGCCGCGTCCGGGGGTCGGCTGATGCCGACGGCCTTGCCATAGGCCACCAGTATCAGGTCGTCGCCATCGCGGCGCACGGCCGCCCGACCGACCTGTCGCACTGGGTCGGCAACCCGATCATCAACCTCGTCGTGCCAGCACTCTTCATCTTCGGCGGCCTCGGCTTCGTCGTCGTCACAGAGCTTTACGGCAAGCGCGGCTGGCGCCGCTTTTCGCTGCATACCAAGCTGATGATCGTGGGAACACTGGGCGGTGATCATCGCGGTGATGTTCATCGGGCGCGTCGGCCCGCTGACGCTCGGCTTCTTCCTTGCCACGCAGCCAAGGTCCGGGTTGGCTATCCGGCGAGCAAGGTGTTTCTGGGGTGACTGATCCTCAGTCGCGCACTAAGGGTCAATGCAGCAGCCGGAGCCGGAGGAACCATCAGACCCCGGAATGCACACCCGGCAACGCAGATGGCGCCTCGCCCCGCTGGCGCAGCACCTCGAATGGATCGGGCGCGGAGCGCGAGCGGCCGACGTCTTTCAGCCGATCCAGATAGTCGAGCCACAACGGCTGCCAGCCGCAGCCGAGCTTGTAGAGGTACTGCCAGTCGTAGAGGCCCGAGCGGTGACCGTCGTCGAAGACGATCTTCACCGCATAGCTGCCGACCTGCTGCAGATCGGTGATGTTGACCGCCTCCTTGCCGATCTGCAGCTTGGCCTGGTCCGGGGTATGACCACGCACCTCGGCCGAGGGCGAATAGACGCGCAGGTATTCGCAGGGCAGGCGAAAGCGCGCGCCATCGTCGTAGGCGATCTCGAGGATGCGCGATTGCTGATGCAGATTGATCTCGGTCGGCAGCGGATGCTGTTCCATCGGTCGGCAACTCCGGGAAGGCTTCAAGTCTGCCGAGTCAGATGCGGACGCCAACCGGGTTTGCAATGCAGCGACCGTGCGCTAGCACGGCGGCCAGTGCGGCATGGCAACCCGTTGTGCCGCCATTCGCGCCCGTTCGCACGGCTCAAGGTTGCAGCCGCCGAGGGATCGCGGGCTCAAGCGGCTTGCGCGTGCGCGAGTCGCTCGACCTCGGGCCAGCCGCTGCAATGACGCTCGATCAGCCCCGCCAGCATCTCGAGATGGGAGGGATCATCGTTGAGGCAGGGAATGTAGTGGTACTCCTTGCCACCGGCGTCGATGAAGTAGCCGCGATTCTCGACGTCGATCTCCTCAAGCGTCTCGAGGCAATCGGCGGAGAAGCCAGGCGCGATCACATGCACGCTCTCGACGCCATCGGCACCCCACAGCTTCAGCGTTTCATCGGTGTAGGGCTGTAGCCACTCATCGCGTCCCACCCGCGATTGAAAAGACACCATCCAGCGATCGTCATCGAGCCCCAAGCGTTCGGCGACCATGCGCGCGGTCTTGTGACAATGGCAATGATAGGGATCGCCAGCCATGAAGTAGCGTTTCGGGATGCCGTGGAACGAGAACAGTAGTCGCTCCGGCTCGCCCTTCTCGGCGGCAGCGGCGCGAATGCTGTCGCACAGGGCGTCGATATAGCCCAGCTCATCGTGGTAATGGTTGATAAAGCGCAGCTCGGGCAGCCAACGCCAGGTGGTCATCTCATTGGTGACCGCGTCGAAGGTCGAGGCCGTGGTCGTCCCCGAGTATTGCGGGTAGAGCGGCAGCACCAGTAATCGGCGCACATTCAAACCCTTGAGACGACCGAGGGCTTCGGGGACCGAGGGCTTGCCGTAGCGCATACCCAGCTCAACGTGGACGTTGGCCCCAAACCGCTCGCTCAAGAGCACCTGCAGGCCGGCCGCTTGGCGCCGGGCCACGTCGAGCAGCGGCGAGCCCTTGTCGGTCCAGACCGCCTGATAGGCCTTGGCCGAGCGGCTTGGGCGCACCCGCAGAATGACGCCATGCAGGATCAGCCACCAGATCGGGCGTGGAATCTCGACCACGCGCGGATCCTTCAAGAACTCCGACAGATAACGGCGCACGGCGGTTGGCGTTGGGGCCTCCGGGGTTCCGAGGTTCAACATCAACACGCCTAGGTGCTCTGACATGTCGTGCTCGAAGCCGACGACGCTCTTATATTTCATCGAAGCCCCACATGGGTGACGCGTTTTTCCTAATGCCTATGACCAACTCCACAGATTGGCGCGTATTAGCCCTTGTTTCAACCGGATTACGCAATTTCGCACCGGTTTCCATCGCCCTCGGAAACCGGGCTCAGCCGTCTCGCCCGAGCTTCAACTGTTTGTAGATCATGCGAAAGCGCTCGGGGTCTTTCTGGCCGAACACAGGATCCTCGACATTCGGCGCCGCCGCCAGCAGCTCCGACCAGACCGCGTCGGACAGACAGGTCAGCGCCAGCGGAAAGGCCCGCTCTTCCTCTACCTGCATGTGCTCACGCAGTTGTGCGATCAGCGCACGCCCCTGGCGCTCGACCTCATCGCGGCGCAGAACCTCCTCGTGCACGATGCCCTCAAGCGACTCCTTAAAGCGCCGATTGAGTTGCATCATGTTCTGATGCTGCTGCATCAGTTGGGTCAGCACCGCGTGGCCGGGGCCGACTTCCGCCAGAACCCGCTCGAAGATCAGATCCTCGCTCGGATGATGAACCTGATCCTCGTAATCGATCAGGTATTCCATCAACTCGCACATCAGCTCGTAATCAGGCTCAAGACCATCGCGAAACTCATCGAGCAGTCCCTCGAGCAGGTTCAGCAGTTGCGCGAGTCGTCGGTGATCCTGACCGAGACGCTCCACTAGATCGTTCATTCGGGCCACCTCGTTGGGGGGTCGGCACATCGGATGCCAGGATTCGCCTGCGCGTTTATCGGCTCGGCGCTGGCCGCATGATAGCGCGCCCGCACTGCTCGGCACGCAGCCACATCAGGGACCATGGTCGTGCCGCGACGACTCGCCATATCCCTTCTCGTGTTCTTCCGCGCTGCCCCAGGTCTGCGGCCAGCGGCGGCGCAACCAGCGCCAGACCAACCCGCGCGGCAGTTTGACGCCGGTGACCACATAGGCCAGCACGTCCGGATTGTTGAGCGTCCACTGCATCCAATCGCGTGCCCCAAGCCGTCCGCACAACAAGAGCCTGTCGCCCACGCGCAGCGGTTGATCGAGTGTCGGCAGCGGCCGATGCTCGCCCGCGCGCTGATGGACGAGGATGATCGCCGGCAGCGTGTCCGATCGGTGACGGGGATCGCGCAGTATATCCTCAAGGGTTGGCGCATGACCCTGCGCGGCAAGCAGGCTCGCGGCCTGCCCAACGCTCGCGTCAATGCGCAGCTCCCAGAGGATCGGCGGTTTCGCGTCAACCAAGGCGATGATTCGGCTGACCAGTTCGCAAGACCAACTATCGGGCTCTTTATCCGCCGCGCTGACGAATTCATTGAGCAGCGGCGCGCTGAGCAGGGTCTGGATCCGTTGCGCCACGATCAAGCTCGGATGCATCAGGATATCGGCCTCGACCGCCTTGAACAGCTCCTTGTTGATCAACTGGTTCTCGCGCACCACGGTGAAAAGACCGGGGTTGAGATCCTTCGCCGTCATGATGATCGAGAGATTGTTGGCGTCATTGTCGGTGCCGGCGATAAGCCCCACGGCGCGGTGGATATCGGCCTGCTCCAAGGTCACCGCCTCGGTGCCGCGCCCCTTGATCAGCGGCCCTGGCGGTAACCCGGTGCGCTCGGGCTGCATCTCGACCACCATCAGTTCAATGCCGTCCTGCTCGGCCAGATGGGCATAGAGCGCCTTGCCGAAACGCCCATAGCCGCAGATGATCCAGAGTCCGTCGGCCGGCGGATAGATCGGCTCGGGCATCATCGCGCCGCGTAACTGAGCGAGCCACTCCTGCAGGGCGGTGAGGCAGGGCGAGTCGATCGCGGTGCTCAGATAACGCGCGAAGATATCGAAGGGATCATAGATATGATCGGTCCCGAACGAGGCCATGTTGGCCTCGACATCGTGCGAGTCGGCCCGGCAGATGACCTTGGCATCCGGATGCATCAGCTTGGCCGCGAGCGCCACTTTCAGGTTGACCTCGTTGACCGAGGTCAGGGCCAGGACGCCGGCACAATAGGGGCTGCGCAGCCCAGCCAGCAGCAGCGTGTCGGGGCGGCGCACATCGGCGCGCAGCGCGGGCACGAATTCGCGCAAGGACTCGAGCTTGAGCAGATCGATGCGCTCCGGATTGTTATCCAGGACGACGGCGCGCTGGCCGTGCTCGGTCAATGCCCGCACTAAGCCGCTGCCGGTCTGACCGTAACCGCAGACGAGATAGAAGTCTTCGTTGATGGCGCGCACGCGGGCGCTGAAACGATGCTCCTCCATGGTGCGACGCAGCACCTTGTCCTGCAACAGCGTGATCATCGCGCCGATCGAATAGAGCCAGCCGCTCACGGTGGCATAGATACACAGCGTCACCCAGATCCGCTGCGCATCGCTGAAGTCCTGTGGCAGCTCGCCAAAGCCGATGGTCGTCGACATGTAGCTGACGAAATAAAAGGCGTGGAAGAAGCTCAGATGCCAGGGATTGCCATCGGCATCCTGGCCCGGGATCAGCACCAAGCCGATGATCGTGATCGAGTACAGCACGATCAGCGTCAGCAATGGCGCGCGCATGCGCCGCAGGACGAGGAAGATGATGCTGTCCACTGTGGACTCTCCGCTCGGCTCGCTGGCGCGCGGGTCGGTCAGCGCCGCAGCATCGTCGTCTCGATGATCAGCAGGATCACCGAGACCACATTGGCCACCATGGCACCGGCCGCGAGCGAGACCACGCTCGACAGTGAACCTGCTGTGAAACCGTCCGCCGAGGCATGCACCGCAACGGTCCAGATCACCGCGCCGGCGATCAACTGCAGGATCGCCACCAGACTTGTCGCCAGCAGCACCGCGCCCATCTGCGAGCGGTCGCCGAGCTTGAGCACGGTCGCGATCAGGTTAACCACCAAGACTGACGCGAACTCCCAGGCATGGTGATGCGCGTGATTATCGACATCGCCATAGACGAAACCGAAATTCAGAGTCAGGGCAAGCAGGATGAAGAATCCAAAGACAACCTTCTCGGGATTCATGATGGGCTTCCTCGGTGGGCGCGGACAGTCTCGCTGATCACGCGTATCCTATCGGGTTTTTCCAGCTTGCCATCCGCGAACAGGCGTCTGTCTGCCATGAGTCAATCATCCGTGCCCCTGCCCTTACCTGAAGCTGTCGATGCGCCGCGCGATCACATCCGCACCGAGCAGGCCGGGCGTATCGCCTATTACCATGACACGCGCGGCGACGGCCGGCCTCTCGTCTTGGTGCACAGCATCAACGCGGCCCCGAGCACCTACGAGGTCAAGCCGCTGTTCGAGCATTACGCCGGCCGCCGACCGGTCTACAGCATCGACCTGCCCGGCTTCGGTCACTCCGAGCGCAGTGAGCGCGCCTATTCCGCCGAACTCTACGCCAATGCGATCCGGGCGCTGCTCGAACAGGTGGTTCAAGCACCGGCGGATGTCCTCGCGCTCTCATTGAGCGCCGAATTCGCGGCGCGCGCGGCGCTCGGCTCGCCAGCGAGCGTCGCCTCGCTCGTGTTGATCTCACCGACGGGCTTCTCGGAGCGGAGTCTGCCGCCCCAGCTCGTTGGCCGGGCCGTGCATGGGGTGATCGGCGCGCGGCTCTGGAGCCAGGGGCTCTACGACCTGGTGGCCTCGCGCCGCAGCATCCGCCACTATCTCGGCAAATCCTTCCAGGGGGAGCCACCTCGGGATCTTTTGGACTATGCCTACGCCACCTCGCATCAACCTGGTGCCCACCACGCACCGCTGATCTTCCTCTCGACGCAGCTCTTCACGCGCGAGGCCGCAACCAAGCTCTACGCACGCGTGAAGACACCGCCGGTGCTAGCGATCGCCGACCGCGATCCCTATGTCACCTTCGATCGCCTGCCGAATCTGGTGGAACGGCAGGCGAACTGGCAACAGCAGACGCTCGGACCGCATCGCGGGCTACCGCAGTGGGAACAACCGGAGGCCTTGTTCGCGGCGCTGGATCGCTTTTGGGCCACTGTTTGACCTCGGCGCGCCTATACCTCGCGATATGCGGGGCCACGGGCCGGCCCTCCCCTGATACCTAGCGGCCGGCCTCAGCGTTTCACGCGAGACCGCCATCGGGTACTGCCGACATAGAGCAGCGACCCGATCAGCATCACGATCATCGAGAAGCCGAACCAACCGAGGAACAGAAAGACCACCCGCGACCAGACCACGCCACCCGCAGCGGCTTCCCTGAGGTCGACCGGCGCCTGGTGCAGGAAGCCGATCAGGGTCATGCCCAACGCCAGCACCAGCGACCAAAACAGGGAAAACAAGATGAGATTCGGCTTCTTTTTCATCGGGGAGCAGGAGCGTTAAGGGCCGTCGAGGGATAGAACGTCAGGCGGCGGATTCCGCAGCGGCCTTGGCATCGGCCAGATCGCGCTGGCGTTTCAGCGACCAATGGATCACCAGATTCAGCATCCGCATGGTCGCGCCGATCGCGGCGAACACCTGGTTCGCGTGGACGCCCCGGGTCTTGAAGGTGCCACGGTCATCGGCCCAGCTAATCGTACACTCGGTGAGCGCATCGGTGCGTCCTCCCTTCGGAATGCGGACCTCGTAGTCGACCAGCGCCGGTAGGCTCAACCCCTGGGTTTTGACGACCCGCGCCAAGGCCTTGTTGAAGGCATCGAAGCCGCCATTGCCGCTGCCGGTGGCGGTCAGATGCTCCCCGCGCAAGCAGAGCTTGATGCTGGCGGTGGATTCCAGCCCATAGCTCGAGGAGACATTGCAGGCGATCAGCTCGGCGTGGCTGTAGTCCTTGCTCTCGAGCACCTCGGCGATGATGAACGGCAGATCCTCGGCGGTGATGGTTTTCTTCGAATCGCCGAGTTCGACGATGCGCTTCAACACCTTGCGCTGATTCTCCTCTGAGAGCGTGATGCCGATGCGCTCCAGATTCTTCGCCAGCGATGCCTTACCAGCGAGCTTTCCAAGGGCATAGACGCGCCGACGCCCGAAGCGTTCCGGCGAGAGCTTGGTGTGATAGAGGCTACCCTTGTTGTCGCCATCGGCATGGATACCGGCGGTCTGGGTGAAGACATCGTCGCCAACAATGGGCGCGTTATCGCCGATGCGCTTGCCCGAGAAGTACTGCACCAGCTCGCTCACACGGCCGAGATGGCTCTCGTCGATGCCGATCTCCAGATCGAGCTGATCGCGGAGATTGACCACCACCTCGGCCAGCGACGCATTGCCCGCGCGCTCCCCCAGGCAGTTGACCGTGCAATGCACCGCTGCGGCACCGGCCTGAGCGGCAGCGAAGACATTGGCGGTGGCCAGGCCATAATCATTGTGCGGATGAAAATCGAACCGGCAGTCCGGGAAGCGCCGGATCATGTCCGAGATCGCTGCGAACACCCGCTCGGGCGTCATCACGCCCAGGGTATCCGGCAGCATGAAATGCCCGACCCCCGTCTCGGCGAGCGCTTCGATCAGCGCGTAGACATAGGCCGGGTTGTCGGCATAGCCGTTCGACCAGTCCTCGAGATAGAGATTGACCGCGAGGCCGCGCTCGCGCGCGATGGCGATGTTGGCGCGGACATCCTCGGCATGTTGCTCGGGGGTCTTGCCCAGCTGGGTGCGGCAATGTTTCTCGCTGCCCTTGGCGAGCAGGTTGATGACCTGACCGCCGGCGCGCCGAATCCAATCGACGCTGCGCCCGCCATCAACGAAGCCGAGCACCTCGACGCGGCCATCGAGTCCTTTCGTACGCGCCCAGTCGATGATCTGCGCCACCGCCGCCAGCTCGCCCTCCGAGACCCGCGCCGAGGCGACCTCGATGCGATCGACACGCAGCAGCTCAAGCAGCGCCTTGGCGATATTCACCTTCTCATCGGGAGAAAAGGAGACCCCCTGCGTCTGCTCGCCATCGCGCAGCGTGGTATCAAGGATCAGGATGCGTTGGTCGTCTGGGGTCACGGATGCTCTCGAGCCGAGGTGTCTAGGGTCTCGCGCATGAAACGACTCACCGCCTCGGCCTCGGCCGGCAGCTCGACGCAGCGCGTCTCGCGCTCGAGCAGGCCGCGCAATGGCGGTGGCGGCGCGGGCTCGATGCCGATGGCCTCGACCACCGCGACATCGAACTTGGCCGGATGCGCGGTCGCGAGCACCACCGCATCGGCGTGATCGGCCGCAGCGCGGGCACCGACAGCGGTGTGCGGACAGAGGATATAGCCACCCGCCTGATAGACACGGCGGATCTCGGCCAGCGTCTCGGCATCGGAGACGGCGCGCGCGTCGAAGTCCTCGGCGACACGGCGCTGCCGCTCGCCATCGACCTGGAGCTGCCCGGTCTGCTCCATCTCGGCCAGCAGCGCGCGCACCGCCGCCGGGTCTTCGTCCAGCAGATAGTAGAGATAGCGCTCGAAGTTCGAAGCCAACTGGATATCCATCGCCGGACTCAGGGTGTGATAGACCTCGCCGGCGCGGTAGACCCCGCTGGAGACGAAGCGGCTGAGGATGTCGTTGCGATTGGTGGCAATGATCAGGCGATCGATCGGCAACCCCATGCGCTTGGCCAGCCAGCCGGCGAAGACATCGCCGAAGTTGCCCGTCGGCACCGAGAAGCTGACGCGGCGCTCGAGATCGCCACCGCTGATTTGGCCCCACGCGTAGAAGTAGTAGATGGTCTGCGCCAGGATGCGGGCGAGATTGATCGAATTGACCGCGCCGAGCCGGTAGTCACGCTTGAACGGCAGATCGTTGAACAGGGCCTTGACGATACGCTGGGCGTCATCGAAGGTCCCCCGCACGGCGATATTGTGCACGTTGGCATCCAGCACCGTGGTCATCTGCCGCTCTTGGATCGGCGAGACGCGCCCCTTGGGATGCAGGATAAAGATCTCGATGCCGGCTTTGCCGCGCACGCCATCGATCGCCGCCGAACCGGTATCGCCGGAGGTGGCACCGAGGATGCGCAGCACGCCGCTCTCGCGCGCGATGAAATATTCAAAGAGGTTGCCGAGCAGCTGCAGCGCGACATCCTTGAACGCCGCCGTCGGGCCGTGGAAGAGTTCAAGCCACTGCCGCCCCGCCTGCTCGACCACCGGCGTCACCTCGGGATGCGAGAAACGCGCATAGGAGCGCTCGACCAGCGCGACCAGATCCGCGCGCGGCATCGCCGCGCCGACGAAGGGCGCCAGCACCTCGACTGCAAGCTCTTGAAAACTCAGCCGAGACCAGGCCGCCAGGGTCTCCCCGCTCAGGCGCGGGATGGACTCTGGCACCAGCAGCCCACCATCGGTCCCCAGTCCCATCATCACCGCCTCGGCAAAGCCGACCGGCTCAACACCACCGCGTGTGCTCAGGTATCGCATCGTATCCTAATCTGGTTCGAGGGAGGCGTGGGCCGCCCGGCCGTTAGCCTGCCAAGGTAGTGAAAAGGGACGTCGCTCGCAACAGGCTTCGTCTAGCCCCCGCGCGCGCTCGCGGCGCAAGGCAACGCCAAGATTGAGACTTTTTCTGGGGGATTCAGCCCCTTCGCCCAGCCCCCTTGCCGTTGACAGGGGATTATACCGAGCAACACAATGCGCGACCGCTTGCACAGGCAAGGACGCTGTTCGGCAGCGCGTACACATGACACCAACAACATAGGGTTGGAGGCTGGCGCAGTCTAGGCATGACCCGCCACGCCCTTTCACCTATTCCACATTCCACATCTCTTGAGGGAGGGACATCACGGTGACACCTGAAAACCGGTCCGCCTATTGGAAGGCGAATATTCGCCTCTTAAGCATCTTGTTGATCCTCTGGTTCATTGTCTCCTACGGGCTCGGCATCCTGCTCGTCGAGCCGCTGAACCAATTCCATCTCGGCGGTTACCCGCTCGGCTTCTGGTTTGCACAGCAAGGCTCGATCTACGTATTCCTGATACTGATCTTCACCTACGCGTTCGGGATGAACCGGCTCGATCAGAAATTCGACGTGGAAGAATAGGAGCCGCCACTCATGACTAATCTCGATATCTGGACCTATTCGGTCGTCGGCTTCACCTTCGCCACCTACATCGGCATCGCCATCTGGGCGCGTGCCGGCACCACCGGCGAGTTCTACGTCGCCGGCAAGGGCGTCCACCCGGTCCTCAACGGCATGGCCACCGGCGCCGATTGGATGTCCGCCGCCTCCTTCATCTCGATGGCCGGCCTGATCGCCTTCAACGGCTACGGCGCATCAGTGTTTCTGATGGGCTGGACCGGCGGCTACGTGCTGCTTGCCCTGCTGCTCGCGCCTTACCTGCGCAAGTTCGGCAAGTTCACAGTGCCGGAGTTCATCGGCGACCGCTACTACTCGCAGGCCGCGCGCATCGTTGCCGTCATCTGCCTGATTCTGGCCTCGATCACCTACGTCATCGGCCAGATGAAGGGCATCGGCGTGGCGTTCTCGCGCTTCCTGGCGGTCCCTTACGACGTGGGCTTGTACATCGGTATGGCCATCGTCGCGGTCTATGCCGTGCTCGGCGGCATGAAGGGCATCACCTACACCCAGATCGCCCAGTATGTCGTGCTGATCATGGCCTACACCATCCCGGCCATCTTCATCTCGCTAAACCTCACCGGTAATCCCTTCCCGCAGCTCGGCCTGGGCAGCGAGTTCAGCCCCGGGGGCGAGGCCAGCGGCATCAGCTTGCTCGCTAAGCTCGATCAGGTCGTGACCGAACTCGGCTTCAAGGAATACACCACGCAGACGATGGGCAGCACGCTGAACATGTTTGCCTATACCCTGTCGCTGATGATCGGCACCGCCGGCCTGCCGCACGTCATCATCCGCTTCTTCACCGTGCCCACCGTCAAGTCCGCACGCTTCTCCGCTGGTTGGGCGCTGGTCTTCATCGCCCTCCTCTACACCACTGCTCCAGCCGTCGGCGCCATGGCGCGTTTGAACTTCATGGACACTCTGATGCTCCAGAAGACCGACACCACCGAGCAGGGCTTGGCGGCCTTCGAGCCGTTGCCAGGTGAAGAGTTGCCGGGCTGGTTCCAGAACTGGTCGCAAACCGGCCTGTTGGTCTGGGAAGACCTCAATGAGGACGGTCTGGTCCAGTACTACAACGACAAGGATGAGGCGACGATCGCCCAAGCCGATGCGCTCGGCTACGAGGGCAGCGAGATCTTCCACGGCACCACCGATGCCCTGAAGCCGGGTCCCGACCTCGACATCATGGTGTTGGCGAACCCGGAGATTGCCGGACTGCCGAACTGGGTCATCGCCCTCGTCGTTGCAGGTGGCTTAGCCGCCGCGCTCTCCACTGCCGCTGGTCTACTGCTGGCCATCTCCTCGGCGATCTCGCATGACCTGCTCAAGGGCGTGTTCATCAAGGACATCTCGGAGAAGGCCGAACTTAACGCCGGGCGCCTCTCGATGATCGGCGCGATCATCGTCGCCGGTTACCTGGGTCTGAACCCACCGGGCTTCGCGGCCGGTACCGTGGCCATCGCCTTCGGACTGGCGGCCTCGTCGATCTTCCCGGCGTTGATGATGGGCATCTTCTACAAGCGGATGAACAACACGGGCGCGGTCGCCGGCATGATCGCCGGTATCACCGTGACCCTGCTCTATGTGTTCCAGCACAAGGGTCTGTTCTTCATCCCGGGCACAGAGTTCATGTTCGGCATGGAGCAAGATTGGTTCTTCGGCATCTCGCCGAATGCCTTTGGTGCTGTGGGCGCGATCGTCAACTTCACCGTCGCCTTCATCGTCTCCGCCCTCACCACGCCACCGCCGGATCACATCCAGCATCTGGTCGAAGATGTCCGCGTGCCGCGCGGCGCCGGCGAGGCCACTGGCCACTAAGCAAAGACCGCCCCCTGAGCAGCGGCGCGTCCCATAGGGGCGCCGACTGCTCAACACCGACATGGCCCCGCATCTGCGGGGCTTTTTCGTTGGGCCGCGCGAAGATCCGCACAGCGGCGCTTCGCACCGGAACGCATTCCGCACGAGCAACGGCCGGTCGACTTACGGCATACTCGGCAAAAAACAGCGAACAAGCCGCCAGCCCCTTCTTGCCAACTGAGGATGATCCGATGGACGTCGAGCTGATCGAAATCCAAGAGTTTCTCGCCAAGCATCCGCCGTTCGAGCAGTTGCCCGAGGAGGCGCTCGAACAGCTTCCGCGCCAATTCGTCGTGCGTTACCTGAAACGCGGCTCTCGCTTTCCGCCGTCGGACGACCAGGCCGCGCATCTCTACATCCTGCGTCGCGGCGCCATCGAGCTGCGCGACGCCCAGGGTGAGCTGGTCAGCAAGCTGGCCGAGGGGGATCTGTTCAGCGATGTCTGCCTCAACGGCGCTCGTCCCGGTCGCGATGGCAGCGGCGACGGCGACAGCACCAGTAGCAGCAGTAGCGACCACAGCAAGCCGTCACTCACTGGCGAAACCGTCGAAGACAGCCTGCTGTATTCGATGACCTGTGCGCACTTCGAGCAGCTCCGCTCGGCGCATCCTGAGTTCGCCGACTACTTCGATGGCTCGACCACCAAGCGTCTGCGCAAGGCCCTCGATGCCTTTACCGAATCCTCCGCCACCACCGGCGGACTGATGACGGTCAGCGCGCGCGATCTGGTGCGCCGCAAGCCGATCATGGCCAGCCCCCGCATCAGCATCCGCGAGGCCGCCAGCCTCATGTCCACCGAGCGCGCCTCAGCCCTGCTGCTGATGGAAGACGAACAGCTCAGCGGCATCATCACCGACCGCGACCTGCGCAACCGCTGCGTCGCCACCGGCCTGTCCACCGAGCAGCCGGTCAGCGAGATCATGACCGCCGCGATTTCGACCATCGACGCCGATGCCCTCGGCTTCGAGGCCCTGCTGCAGATGACCCGGCTCAATGTCCACCATCTGCCGGTGGTCGATGGCAAACAACTGCTCGGCATGCTCTCCACCAGCGACTTCACCCGCTACCAAAGCACCAGTGGTGTCTACATCGTCGGCGACATCCACAAGGCCGACTCCGTCGCCGCGCTCGAGGCGATCAGCGCCAAGGTGCCGGACCTGCAGGTGCAATTGATCAGCAGTGGTGCCACCGGCGGACATGTCGGGCAGGCCGTGAGCGCGGTCACCGATGCCATCACCAAGCGCCTGCTCGAACTCGCCGAGGCCGAGCTTGGCCCGCCGCCGGTGCCCTATGCCTGGCTGGTCGGCGGCTCACAGGCGCGCCGCGAGCAATCCTCGCACTCCGATCAGGACAACGCCCTGCTCATCGCCGATGACATGAGCAAGGACGATGACCATTACTTTCGCCAGCTCGCCGAGCGCGTCAACGACGGGCTCAACGCCTGCGGCTATATCTACTGCCCCGGCGATGTGATGGCCAAGACCGCCAACTGGCGCCAGCCGCTCGCCACCTGGCAGCAGTATTTCGAACACTGGATCAAACGCCCCGACCCCAAGGCACTGATGCTCGCCAGTGTGTTCTTCGACCTGCGCGCCCTGCACGATCCGGCCGGCCTGTTCGATGGGTTGCACGAGCAGGTCCTCGAACTCTCACGCGACAATCGCATCTTCATCGCCTACATGGCCGCCAATGCGCTCAAGCATCGACCGCCGTTGGGCTTCTTTCGCAACTTCGTGCTCATCCACGGCGGCGACCACGACCGCACCTTCGACATCAAACATCGCGGCACCGTGCCGATCATCGATCTCGCCCGCGTCTACGCGCTCTCCAGCGCACTGGCGCCGATCAACACCGTCGAGCGGCTCGAGGCCGCCGCCGAGACCGCCGCGCTCACCCATGACGGCGGCGCCAACCTGATCGACGCCTTCGAGCTGATCAACACCCTGCGCATCCGCCATCAGGCCAACCAACTGCGCAACGGCGAAAAGGCCGATAATTTCCTCGCCCCCGAGCAGCTCTCCCCGCTCGAGCGCGGCCATCTGAAGGACGCCTTCCTGCTCATCGACCGCATGCAAGAGACGCTCGGGCAACGCTATCAAGCGGGACGGTTTGGATAAGCGGAGTCAGACCGCATGCGCTCGCCATCGGATGGACGTCGCCGCCACTGCTTGCGGCAGCTCGATGCCGGACCCTTGCGTGAGTACTTCGGGCGCCCGTTCCCGTCGCCGGCGCTCGACTATCGCTGCGTCGACTACGTCGCCATCGATCTCGAGACCACCGGCCTCGACCATCGGCAAGACCAGATCCTGAGCGTTGGCTGGGTGCTGGTGCGCGGCCAGCGTATCGATCTCGCCAGCGCCCGCCATCGGTTGCTGCGCTGCGACGGTGACATTCCGGCCGAGACCGCCGTGATCCATCAGATCACCGACGACGAAGCCGCCGCTGGACTGCGCCAGAGCCGTGTCCTGCGCGAGCTGCTCGGCGTACTCGCCGGGCGGGTGCTGATCGCCCATCACGCCAAGATCGAACTCAGTTTTCTCGACGCCGCCTGTCGCGACCTCTACGGCGCCGGCCTGCTGGTGCGCTGTGTCGATACCGAGGTCTTGGCGCGGCGCACCTTCGAGCGCCGCAACATCCCCTTCCGACCCTCGGAGCTGCGACTGCATTCGCTCTGCGAGCGCTACAACCTGCCGCGCTACCGCGCCCACAATGCCTTCTACGACGCCTTGGCGGCCGCCGAGCTGTTCCTCGCCCAGGTCGCCTATCGGGATAATGGCAACGGCTTTCGGCTTGGGGATTTGCTTTAGAGAGGACAACTAACAAGGTTGAGAGCAAGCATGGAAGGCACCTTGTGATTCCGAGGCCGGTAAGGAACGGGAACGAAGGCTTCCGGATGGAAGCAGGCCGTTTATACCGCCGACACGAAAATCAATGATATGCGCAATCAATGAGGCGCTTTACTCAGATGCCCGGTCTTTGCTCGGCCGTCTGGCGAAGAGAGAGGAGTTGATGTGTTTAGAAATCGAAAAATGCAGGTGGGCGAGCAACTGATCTACCTGTCCGTCGTATTGGTCTTTGCCATCGCGCTGGGCCTGCAGTTCGCCGCCCCGGACTTGTTGGAGTCCTTTTATCTGGCCGAGGATGGCTTCCTCGAGTGGCTGACGGTGGTGATCTTCGCGTTTCTTGCCGGGGTCTGCTTCTGGCGGGCGGTGCGGCTGAGGTCGTATCGCTCCGGGTCCTTTGTGTTCGTCTCGGTGCTGCTGGGGTTGACGTCCATCTTCGGCATCGGGGAAGAACTCTCCTGGGGACAGCGGATATTCGATATCGAGACGCCCGCGTGGCTTGAGCAGCACAACAAGCAGCAGGAGTTGACCATCCACAACCTCAAGGTGGGCGGAATCAGCTTCAATCAGGTGGTGTTCGGGTGGCTGCTCTTCCTTTGCCTAGCGCTCTATCTCCTGGTGCTGCCGTGGCTGGCGGAACGCTACGCGCGGATTCGGGGGTGGGTCGATCGCGTCGGGCTGCCCCTGGCAACCCGAGTGCAGGCGCTCGCGTTTCTGCCCGCACTCATCCTGCCCAAACAGGTGTTGGCGTCGGTGGAATCGGATGAACTCGCCGAGGTCTGCGGCGCTATGCTCTTGGTGGCGGTTTTTTGTTATGCACGCAATGGCGACATCTACTCGCCCGCGCGACGCTTGGGATGATTTTCCGCAGAAACGCAGACCCGAGACCCGACGAGCACCCGATCCGCGTGCTGCTGTTGGACATGGACGGCTCAACCACCACCGTGCTCGATCAGCAGTGTGTTGCCAACCGTTGCCGGCATCGCCAAGCGCGCATAAAAATGCGCGGAGCGATCCTGCCGCTTGCGGCGCATCGGCTTGACCTCGGTCTGCTCGAGCAGCTGGCCATCGGCATCGAACATCGAGAGGCGTACCTTGTTAAGGCTTATCAGACGCCTACCGCCGCTCGCGCTCCGCGTCGTAGTCCTCAGCCCGCCTTCAATGCCATGCCAGCCTCCACCGTCATCTGGCGGCGGCAGGCATCTGATAACCCTTAACAATGGAAGACGCGGACAAAGAGATCCCAGACCTGAATCGAGTCCGGCTGAGGGGCTGCACCGCTTGGATCGGACATGGCGTTTCTCGCTTGGTCGCAGGGAGTCACCCGGCTCCGGCCAACCAGTGAACGGCCGCTCGCGGGGACTCGAGATTGAACTTGATAGCGAGAGCCTAATGGCCGAAGCTGAAAGACGACCATGGCCGGGACGCAAAACCCGCCTAGGCCCAGGACTTCAGCGGCTAGCGACATGCCCCTGCCCCAAGGGCAGCTCGTCGGGCCTTCCCTCTCTCGGAGCTTTGAGCCATGTTTCTCGATCCTTTCCACGCGGCTGAAGACGGCAGGCTGCGCATCTCCGCACCGCAAGGCAGCGCCTTCGCGAAGCAGATCGCCGGTGACTTCAATCCGATCCACGATGCCACGCATCCGCGCTTCTGTGTCCCTGGCGATCTGCTCTTTGCGCTGGTCCTCGCCCGCTGTGGTCTTGCGCGTCGGATGACCTTTCGCTTCACCGGAATGGTCGCAGCGGAGGCCGCGTTGACGGTCATTGAGCGCGACGCCGCCATCCTGGTCAAGACGGCCGACGGCAAGCCCTGTCTCGAGGTCGAGCGGTCGGGACCGGTCACCAGGGATTTGGCCTTGATTGAATCGCTCGTGCGCCGCTACGTCGCCTTTTCGGGTCAGAATTTTCCGTACATCCTGGTGCCGCTCATGGAGCAGCAGGGGGTGATGATCAATCCAGATCGGCCGCTGGTGATCTATGACCGGATGGCGTTCGAGCTGGACCGATTGGACAGCCCTGACGTGGACATTGCTCTGGAATCGACTGAGTTGGAGGTGAAGGGCAAGCGCGGCGAGGCCCGACTCGGGTTCCGCCTGACGGCCGCCGGGGAGCCGGTCGGACAAGGCGCCAAGACCCTCATCCTAAGCGGGCTGCGGGCCTATGAGCCCGCTGCGTTGCGGGGGTTAGTCGAACGCTATGCCGGGTGGAAAGCTGCCGGCGCGCTTTGAGCACTTGTTGCAGTTAATGCCACCAGACCATGTTGTCTTGATCCTTGCGGTCGTGATGGTCGCCGGTTGGATTCAGGGACTTGTGGGTTTCGGTTCGGCATTGGTTGCGGTCCCACTGTTGGCGCTGCTGATGCCAATGAAGACATCTGAACATCTCCAAGCTGCCGTTCATCCATCACCATGTCGCCGCGATGCCCGATGTGCATGCGGGCATCGGCGCCACCATCGGCAGCGTCTGCCCACGGCGCCGGCCGGCGCATGAGCCGCACCGCAGCCGAGAAGCAGTTTACGCCTGCGGATCTGGCCGAGCAGACCCAAGGCGTGGTCTGCCGCAAGGATAAGAGCATGCTCGACGAGATCCCGGGAGCCTACAAGGATATCGACGCAGTGATGGCCAATCAGACCGACCTGGTCGAGGTGGTGCATACCCTCAAGCAAGTGGTGTGCGTCAAGGGGTGAGCATGTGCGTGACCGGCAGCTCAATGCTGGCGTGAAAACCGCCAAGGCGTGGGGAACGGCCGAGTTCAAGTCGGCCATGGTAAAGATCAAGGATCTCACGCACGATCGAGAGGCCAAGGCCATGGCCATCAACGCGCTCGTCGACATCATCGTCCGCATCGGCCAGCCCAAGCATGGCGCCGGCGAGCGCGATCGTCAGACCACAACGCTGCCAGGTGGTGCTCTTGGCGTAGCGCCCCGCCCAGGACCACTTGAGGATCGTTCGCGACCACTGCATCGGGTCGACGCGCCGCGCTGTCGCGACACCCCCTTTCTAGTCGTCGAATTGATCCGCGATCGACAGGTACTCGCGTCCAGATTCAAGGACGATGTCGACATCGCCCTTTTCGGAGGCGAGATGCACCTCTTCCAAGGTCGCTGCCAAGGCGCTGAGTTCCTCCTGCATCTTGGCAATCGCGTTCTCGAGCGTGTAGGTCAGCTCGTGGATGTGCGCAAGGTCGGCGCCTTCAATGCTGTCGTCTTCCAGGTAGTCCTCGAGTTCCTCGTTACCCTCCTCGAAGTGGTGTAAGGCCTCCTTGAGAGTCGCGGCTTCCTTGCCCGAGAAGTGGGGGCGACCGTCGGGCGACAGTTCCTCCGCCGCAACACCGCCGGCGATGGCGAGCAGTAGGGCCAGGCTGATTGGCATGAGTCTCATCAGGATAGGCTCCAACATTGGATGGGTTTGAACCGGTGTCTGGAAGATGTGGATGCGCGGCCAGAACCCAATCCTTGGGTGCCTTCGGCGATGGGTGCGCGTTGCATGTGCGCAAGGCGACCGAGGCGAAGGGCGGACAGAGGATGATCTATCAGGCGCTCGGCGTCGATACATCACCTTACCTTCGCGCAGAGCCCAGAACAGGGCGCTGCCGGGTTGATCGCCCCAGCGTTCGACGTCTGCCCTTGAATAAACGAGGAGGTCGACTGGAATCCGCAGTGGGCGCAGCACGCGCCGTAACCGCACCATCTCGGCCGCCCGGTCCGCGACGCTCAGTCTCGATCACAAGCCAGGCTTTGAAATCCTCTTGTTCACTCGCTTTAAGCGCGTCCGAAAAGTCTTCCAAGGAGGTGTGATAGTTGCAGTCAAACAGGCGCAACTTCTCTTGTGCCGAGTGCAGCGATGCGAGGTAGTCGAACCGGGGTCGAGTTGGTAGTACCAGATGTCGCGGGTCGGCGCGCCCTTCTCGAAGAACAGCACCACGGTCTTGACGCCGGCGTCCTGGAAGGTGCCTTGCGGGCTCAGTCGAGGATGCTGTGCAGGTTGCAGCTGTCGAGCAGTTTCTTGCGCAACGCCACGCTGGCGTTGTCGGTGTTGCTCAGGAAGGTGTTCTTGATGGCGATGCCGGCCCGGCCGCCGGGCACTGCACGCCGTCTGCCCGAACGAGCCGAGATAAGGAAACAGTTTGTCGTCGATGAAGTCGATCAGATCGTCGCCAGTCAGCGCCGCGTGATGGTCGAACTCACCGTGCTTCTTTGGAGCGGTCTAACGGTCCCAGCGAAAGCCGCTGCCGATGATGGGCCGATACGCCTCGCCGCTCAGCTCGGCGCGATCTGGCGCTCGGTCAAACCTCGTCTTCGTCAACCAACCGCTGCCGCACGGCGACGGCCAGCGGGCTCGGGCGGATCGGTTTGCCCCTCGCCTCAAGATAGGCGCGCGTGAAGGCGGCTCCGACCAGCATGATCAAGGCCGAATAGTTCACCCACAGCAGCAGCAGCGCCAGAGAGCCGGCGGCGCCATAGGTGGAAGCGGTCGCGGTATGTGCCAGATAGGCGGCGATCAGCGCGCGTCCGAGCGTGAACAACAGCGCGGTCAGGAAGGCGCCGAGCAGCACATCGTTCCAGCGCAACAGGACATCGGGCAGGATTTTGAACATGGCCGCGAACAGCAGTGTGATCACGACCAGCGAGAGCAAACCGTTGAGCACCCGAATGAAAGGCGCGGACACCAACAGCCATTGGTCGGTATAGGTGATGACGGTATTCAGCGCGACGCTGGCGAGCAACGACAGCAGTAGCACCAAGCCGATGGCGATGATCACGCCCAGCGAGCGAACCCGCGCCTGTACCCACAGCCAGAGACCATTCTTCGAAGGTTTCGGCGCCACGCCCCAGATGCTGTTGAACGAGACCTGCATCTGCGCGAAGACCGTGGTGGCACCGAGCAGGATCGCGGCAAGACCGAGCAGGGTGGGCCAGATGCCAGCCTCGGCGATCTGTGAATTGGCCAGCGCGGTCTCGATCACACCAGCGGCCTGAGGTCCGACCACCGCTTCGAGCTGCTCCAGCAGCGCGCCCTCTGCCGCCTTTGGGCCAAACACGACGCCGGCGACGGTGACCGCGATGATCAAGACCGGCGCGATCGAGAACACGGTGAAGAAGGCCAGGGCTGCGGCGTAGATGAAGGCCTGGCTCCGCAGCCAGGTCTGACCCGTCTTGGTTAAGACATCGGCCCAGAAGGCGGCGTCATCACGCGCGCGTGCCAGTCCCTGCGATAGGCGCGCTAAGAGCGCGGCGGCCTCATGGGCGGTGTTGTTCTGAGTCGGTTCCGGGGCTTGCCCTGGGTGATCGGGATTCGACGACATGGCTCGGCTCCGTGGGCAGAGGGAGGGTGCGCGGCAGTGATCCACTACTCGCCGCGCAACTTTGCCTTGGTGCCAAGGGCCTGTCCAGTACAGGGGCGCGCCGCTGAGATGGCTGGCGCGTCATAGCGCGCCGGGTTGTTCCGCGTCAGACCAGCGAGGAAACGCCGCGTAGTACACTGCAAGCACGATGAAAAAAACCGTCCCGCAATCAGGGGACTCGAGGAGGCAAAGGTGCGGCTGCACATCCCATTGGACACACTCTGTTCACTGATCGACCTGGCACGGGAGTTCCAGGCCAAGGAATCGGTGGTCTTCCCGGAGGTCCCGACTAGCCCCAGCGATGATTGGGCGATGCAAGTCTTGGCTGATCACGGCGATGATTACAACGTCGCCGAATTCAGCAACATCGTCACCGAGATGTCGGAACGTCAGCGCTCGGAGCTGGTGGCGTTGATGTGGGTCGGGCGCGGTGACTACAGCACCGAGGAATGGGAAGAGGCGGTGGATGAGGCCCTGGGCGACTTCAGCATCCGCGCCGCCGCCTATGTGCTCGCCCATCCGATGGTCTCGGATCATCTCGAGGAGGGGATGATCGCGTTCGAACTCTCCTGCGAGGACTGATCGCCCCCTGATCGCTGCGCGACCCGCCCGCAGCGCAAGCAAGAGCCACGATCACGCCCACGGGGTCCATGCGGTTTCACGAGAAGCCGCTCGCCGACTCAATGATGGGCTCGGCGAGCAGGCAGGCGTCGCGGGCGACGGACCACGCTCAAGGCGGCTGATTCGCGGCAGCCGCTTCAGGCTTCAGGCAGCTGGTTCAGGCGTCGGGTGCCTCATCCTCGGCCACCGCCTTCATGCTGAGACGGATGCGGCCCTGCTTGTCGACCTCGAGCACCTTGACGCGAATCACATCGCCTTCCTTGAGCTTGTCGCTGACGCGCTCGACGCGCTCGTCGCTGATCTGGCTGATGTGCACCAGCCCATCGCGGCCGGGCAGGATGGTGACGAAGGCGCCAAAGTCCATCAGCCGCGCCACCTTGCCCTCGTAGATCTTGCCGACCTCGACATCGGCGGTGATCAGCCGGATGCGCTTCTTCGCCTCCTCGCCGGCGCTCTTCTGCACCGAGAAGATCTTCACCACGCCATCGTCGTTGATATCGATGGTCGCGCCGGTCTCCTCGGTCAGGGCACGGATGGTCGAGCCGCCCTTGCCGATGACATCGCGGATCTTCTCCGGATGGATCTTGAACTCGATGATCCGCGGCGCGTGCTCGGACATCTCGGCGCGATGGGTCTCGATGACCTTGTTCATCTCGCCAAGGATGTGCAGCCGGCCGTCTTTCGCCTGCGCCAGCGCACGCTCCATGATCTCGCGGGTGATGCCGTCGATCTTGATGTCCATCTGCAGGGCATTGATGCCCTCGGCTGGACCGGCGACCTTGAAGTCCATGTCGCCGAGGTGATCCTCGTCGCCCATGATGTCGGTCAGCACCGCGAACTGCTCACCGTCCTTGATCAGGCCCATCGCGACGCCAGCCACCGGCGACTTGATCGGCACGCCAGCGTCCATCAGCGACAGACTGGTGCCGCAGACGCTGGCCATCGAGCTGGAGCCGTTTGACTCGGTGATCTCGGAGACCACGCGGATCGAGTACGGGAACTCGGCCGGGGTCGGCATCGACGCTAGCACACCGCGCTTGGCCAGGCGACCGTGACCGATCTCGCGTCGCTTCGGGGTGCCGACGCGGCCGGTCTCGCCAACGCAGAAGGGCGGGAAGTTGTAGTGCAGCATGAACGGCTCGCGCCGCTCGCCATCGAGCGAATCGATGATCTGCGAGTCGCGCTCGGTGCCGAGCGTGGTGACGACAATGGCCTGGGTCTCGCCGCGGGTGAACAGCGCCGAGCCGTGAGTGCGTGGTAGTACGCCGGTGCGGATATGGATCGGGCGCACGGTGGCGGTATCCCGGCCATCGATGCGCGCCTCGCCCTGAAGGATGCGCCCGCGCACGATCTCCTTTTCGAGCTTCTCGACCGCGCCATAGACCTGCGGCTGCGGCCAGGGCGAGTCTTCGCCAGCAAACTGCTCGAACACCGCCTTGCGGATCTCGGTCAGCGCCGCTTGGCGCTCCATCTTGTCCTTGATGCGATAGGCCTCGCCGATCTGATCGGCGCAGGCCTCGGTCACGGCCGTCTTGAGTTCGGCATTGGTCTGCGGTGGCTCCCAGTCGAGCGGCGGCTTGTTGACCTCGGCGGCCAGCTCCTTGATGGTCTGGATCACGATCTGCATCTGCTCGTGGCCGAACAGCACGGCGCCGAGCATGATCTCTTCCGACAGACTGCGCGCCTCCGATTCGACCATCAGCACGGCGCTCTCGGTGCCGGCGACGATGAGGTCGAGATCGCTGTCCGGATTCAGCCCGGTGACCGCCGGATTCAGGATGTATGCGCCGTTCTTGTAGCCAACGCGGGCGGCGCCGATCGGGCCGTTGAACGGCAGGCCGGCGATCGACAGTGCCGCCGAGGCGCCGATCAGGGCCGGCACCTCGGGATTGACCGCCGGGTTCAGCGATTTCACCGTCGCGATGACCTGCACCTCGCGGCCGAAGCCCTTCGCGAACAGCGGGCGTACCGGCCGGTCGATCAGCCGCGAGGTCAGAATCTCGGCCTCGCTCGGGCGGCCCTCACGACGAAAAAAGCCGCCGGGGATGCGCCCGGCGGCGTAGGTCTTCTCTTGGTAGTCGATGGTCAGCGGCAGGAAATCCTTCATCTCCGTCGCTCGCTTGTCGACGACCACGGTGACGAGCACCACGGTGTCGTCGACATTGACCATGACCGCTCCGTCGGCCTGGCGCGCGATCTCGCCGGTCTCGAGCGTTACCGTCTGATCGCCGTATTGAAAAGTCTTGCGGATTGGGGTCACTAGGACGGTCCTCTGGATGGTCCCCGAACGGGGATCAGGGGGCGAGCGCTGGCGACCTGAGCCGCCCGCCCGCACCTGGCATGGGAGTGAGCGATCGGGTTGCGTTTATCGACGCAGGCCAAGCTTTTGGATCAACGCGCGGTAGCGATCCAGATCCTTGCGCTTCAGATAGTCGAGCAGCTTACGCCGCGAGCTGACCATGCGCACCAGGCCGCGGCGCGAGTGATGGTCCTGCTTATGCTCGGTGAAGTGGCCGGTGAGCTGCTTGATACGGGCGGTCAGCAGCGCGACCTGCACCTCGGGCGAGCCGGTGTCGTTGGCGCCGCGCGCATGTTCCTCGACGATCTGGCGTTTCTCTTCTGCGTTCATTGTCATTGTTTGACTCCTGATGGAAAACGACGCCTTGGTGGCGTCGGTTGAACGTGCCTCGGCCCCAACAATGACTTCAGGGACAAGGCGTTGAATCTGTTAAAAGGCGTGATTCTACGGACTCTGTCACCGATCAGTGACCTCAGATCAGGCGCTTTGGTTGCACGCGGCCGTCGTCGAGGATCTCGCCAACACCAAGAAAATGATCGCTCACGTCATAGAGCCGCACCAGGCCCTCGGTCGGCGCCTGCGGCACCAACACCGGCTGGCCTTGGCTGAGATAGAAGGCGCTGTTGGCCGAGAGGCGCACGGCCGGGCAATGCCCGAGCGTCGATTCCAGCGGCAGCAGCCGCGCATCGAGCGACTCGGCGCCCTGCTCCTCGGCTTGGGCCTCGATCTCGGCCAGGGTCACGAACGCGGTCTCGCCTTCGATATAGGGGCCGACACCGGTACGGCGCAGTGCCGCGACATGACCGCCGCAACCGAGCTGCTTGCCAATATCCTCGGCGAGGGTGCGCACATAGGTGCCTTTGGAGCAGTGTACGTCCAGCTCGATCTCCGGCAGCGCGAAGTCCAACAGCTCAAGGCTGTGGATATGGATCGCGCGTGGCGTGCGCTCGACCTCCTTGCCCTCGCGCGCCAGTTTGTAGAGGCGTTGGCCTTCGTGCTTGACCGCCGAGTACATTGGCGGCAGCTGCTCGATCAGGCCAACGAAGCCCTCCATCACCACGCGCACCCGTGCCTCGGTGACGCCGTCCACCGGGGCAGTCGCGATGACCTCGCCCTCGGCATCGGCGGTCTCGGTGGTCTCGCCGAGACGCACCCGCACCCGATAACGCTTATCCGCGTCGAGCAGGAAGGCGGAAAACTTGGTGGTATAGCCCAAACACAACGGCAGCAAGCCGGTCGCCAGCGGGTCCAGGCTGCCGGTGTGGCCTGCTTTTTGCGCGTCGAACAGGCGTTTGATGCGCTGTAGCGCATGATTGGAGGAGATCCCCAGGGGCTTATCCAATAACAGGATGCCGTTGACCTCGCGGCCCCGTCTGCGTCGTCTACCCATGATGTTCCAAGTGCGGGGCGCGTTCAGCGTTCATTCGCGGAGGCATCGGCTGCCTCATCCGCGCGCTGATCATCATCGCCGGTTATCTGAGAATCGGTCTGCTGGTGATCGGCATCGTGGCCGACCGCCTCATCGATCAGCGCGGACAATCGCTCGCCGCGAATGACCGACTCATCGTGGACGAAATGCAACTGCGGCACCGTGCGCAGGCGCGCGGTCCGCGACAGCTCATGACGCAGAAAGCCCGACAGCGTGCCATTCAAGAGCCGTTGCTGCTCCTCGCCGGCCTCATCGGCCGGAAAGCAAGTGAAATACACCTTCGCATGCGCCAGATCGCGGCTGACGCGGACCTCATGCAGGGTGATATCACCCAAGCGGGGATCCTTGGCGCGCCTCAGCAACTGCGTCAATTCGCGCAGCATGGCGGCGCCAATGCGCTCGCCGCGATTGAAACCGCGCTGGGGCGTCCGACTCATCGGGCCGGCCCCGAGCGCGCTTGGCTGCTAGGGCGCGCGCGGCCTTGCTGGCGAACGCTCGTCATAGCTCGCGCGCCCGCTCCTTGCGCTCGAAGACCTCGATCTGGTCGCCCGGCTGCACATCGTTGTAGTTCTTCACGCCGATGCCGCATTCGGTGCCGTTCTTGACCTCACTGACGTCATCCTTGAAGCGACGCAAGGATTCCAGCGCACCCTCGTAGACGACCACGTTGTCGCGCAGCACGCGGATCGGGCTGTTGCGGCGGATCACACCCTCGATCACCATGCAGCCGGCGATGGCGCCGAACTTCGACGAGCGGAACACATCGCGCACCTGCGCCAGGCCGATGATCTCCTCGGTGACGATCGGACTCAACAGACCGGAGATGGCCTTCTTGACGTCATCGATCAGCTCGTAGATCACCGAGTAATAGCGCAGGTCGAGCCCTTGCTCCTCGATCACTCGACGTGCGGCCGGATCAGCGCGCACATTGAAGCCGAGGACGATGGCGTTGGAGGTCACCGCCAAGTTGGCATCCGACTCGGTGATACCGCCGACAGCGGAGGCGACCACCGCCACCTTGACCTCATCGTTGCTGAGCTTGACCAAAGATTCCTTGAGCGCCTCGACACTCCCCTGCACGTCGGCCTTGAGGATGATATTGACGCTCTTGAGATCGCCCTCCTTGAGCTGCGAGAACAGCTGATCGAGATTTGCACCGCGTTGCTCATCCATGCGCGTCTGCCGATCGCGGTCGCGGCGGAACTCGGCGACCTCGCGGGCGCGCTTCTCGTCCGTCACGGCAATCACGTCATCGCCGGCATTCGGCGAACTCGACAGGCCGAGCACCTGCACCGGGATCGACGGACCCGCACTTTTCACCGAGCGCCCAAGCTCATCGAACATGGCCCGCACGCGACCGTACTCGGAACCGCTGACGATCATGTCGCCAGTGCGCAGCGTGCCGGACTGCACGAGCACGGTGGCCACAGTGCCACGCCCTTTCTCCAGGCTCGATTCGACGATGGTGCCATGCGCAGGCCCATCGATCGGCGCCTTCAGCTCGAGCACCTCGGATTGCAGCAGCACGGCATCGAGCAGGTCGTCGATGCCGTCGCCGGTCTTGGCCGAGACCTTGACCAAGATGGTGTCACCGCCCCATTCCTCCGGCACCAGCTCATGCTGGGTCAGCTCTTGCATCACCCGATCCGGGTTCGCATCGGGCTTGTCCATCTTATTGACCGCGACCACCACCGGAACGCCGGCCGCCTTCGAGTGCTGGATCGCCTCGATGGTCTGGGGCATGACGCCGTCATCGGCGGCCACCACCAGGATCACGATGTCGGTGGCCTTGGCACCACGCGCGCGCATGGCCGAGAAGGCGGCATGGCCCGGGGTATCCAAGAACGAGACGGTGCCCCGAGCGGTCTCGACGTGATAGGCGCCGATGTGCTGGGTGATGCCGCCGGCCTCGCCGTCGGCGACCTTGGCGCGACGGATGTAGTCCAGCAGCGAGGTCTTGCCGTGGTCGACATGGCCCATGATGGTGACCACCGGCGGGCGTGTCTGCGACTCGGTTTGACCGACCTCCTGTTCGAGCAGGGCCATCAACGCATCCTCGGCGTCATCGACCTTGGCCTCGACCGCCTTATGGCCCATCTCCTCGACCACCAGCATCGCGGTATCGCGATCGAGCGTCTGGTTGATGGTGACCATCATCCCCTGCTTGAACAGCTCCTTGATGACCTGCCCGGCCTTGACCGACATGCGCGCGGCAAGATCGCCAACCGAGATCGTCTCCGGCACCTCGACCGCGCGCACCACCGGTGCGGTTGGACGCTGGAAGCCGTGCTTGTCCTGCAACTGCGGCTTGCCCGGCTTCTTGCGCCGCCGCACCGACGGGCGGGTGATCACGGCATCGTCCGAGGTCTCCTCCTCGAGGACCGCAGCGGGATCGTGCTTCTTGGTCCGCGTCGGCTCCTTGCGGGCCTTGCGATCCTTCTCGGCGCGCTCGCGCTCCTGGCCTTCCTTTTCGCTGCGCTCGGCGTGTTTCTTCGCCGCTCGGCGCCGTTCGTCGCGCTGCTGTTCGGTCTCGCTCTCGCCCGCATCGGCTGCTGGAGTGGGCATCGCCTCATCCGACTCCGCAGCCCCATAGCTCGCCGTCGAGGCCTCCGCCCGCGAGCGCTCTTCGGCCCTGCGGCGCTGTTCGGCTTCGCGCTTGGCGCGCGCCTCGGCCTCGGCCTTACGCCGTGCCTCTTCGCGCTGGCGGGTCTCGAGCGCCTCCTGCTCGGCGAGCCGGCGTGCGTCCTCCTCGGCTCGGCGTGCCTCGAGTTCGGCGCGACGGCGCTGCTCATCGATCGGCGAGGCGCTTTTCGCCTCGGCGCGATCGGGCTCGGGCCGCTGCGTCGTGCGCACCGTGGCCGCTGGCTGCGGCGTCTCCGTATTGCGCTTGCCGAAGCTGCGTTTGCGCCGCACCTCGACATTGACCGATTTGCCCGTGCGCGCCGCCGCGCCACGCTGAGGGGCCGCACCACGGTTCGGCGCTGGCCGCGACGGACGCGCAGCCCGGCTATCGCTGGTGGCCGGCCGGCGCCGCACGCTGGTCGCCTCGCTCACCGGCGCTTCGCCCGGCTCGTCTTTCTTGGCGTGGCTGCGCCGCAGATGCTGCAGCAGCTGGATCTTTTCACCCTCGGTAATCGTGGCATCCTCGGCCTGGGCCGAGATGCCCGCTTCCTGGAGCTGCGTCAACAGCCGCTCCACAGGGATCCCGACCGTCGTCGCGAGTTGCTTGACCGTGACTTCAGTACTCATTCGCACCCTCCGATGACTAGTCGTTCCGCGAACCGGCGAACATGGGCTCGCGGGCCGCCATGATCAGGCTGGCCGCGTGCTCCGGGTCCATGCCGTCGATCTCCAATAGCTCATCCACCGATTGATCGGCGAGATCAGCCAGGGTAATGATGCCGCGTCGCGCCAGCCGATAGGCCAGGGCCTCTTCCAGCATCGGCATCGCCAACAGATCCGCCTCCGGCACCGCATCCGGGTTCTCGTTGTTCGCGACCGCCGCTTGGCTCGACAGCGCCTCGAGCGCCCGCTGGCGCAGGATAGCGACCAGGCTCTCGTCAAAATCCGCGATCGCCAACAGCTCCGACTCGGGCACGTAGGCGATCTCCTCGACCGTGGTGAAGCCTTCCTCGGCCAGGACTGCGGCGACGTTCTCATCGACCCGCAGATCCGACATGAAACGCTCGACCAAGCGGCGTCCTTCCTCCTCGCTCTTGGCGGCGGCGTCCTCCTCGCTCATCACGTTCAGCTCCCAGCCGGTGAGCTGACTGGCGAGACGCACGTTCTGCCCGCCCTTGCCGATCGCCTGCGACAGGTTTTCTTCTTTCACCGCGACATCCATGCTGCGCGCGTCCTCATCGATGACGATCGAGACGACGTCGGCAGGCAGCATGGCGTTGATCACGAACTGGGCCGGGTTCTCGTCCCAAGGGATGATGTCAACGCGCTCGCCGAAGAGTTCATTCGAGACCGCTTGTACGCGCGAGCCGCGCATGCCGACACAGGCGCCAACCGGATCAATCCGCTGATCATGGGTGCGCACGGCGATCTTGGCGCGCGTGCCCGGATCGCGTGCGGCGCCGACGATCTCGATCGTGCCCTCGCCGACCTCCGGCACCTCGAGCTTGAACAGCTCGATCAGCAATTTTGGCGAGGTGCGGCTGACGAACAACTGCGGCCCCTTGAGTTCGGCGGCCACCTCGTACAGCAGCCCGCGCAGGCGATCGCCGGGGCGCGCGGTCTCCTTCGGGATCACCTGATCACGCGGCACCAAGGCCTCGGCGTTGTTGCCCAGATCGATGACGATGGTGCCGCGCTCGGCCTTCTTGACGATGCCGGTGACCAGCTCGCCTTCGCGGCTCTTGAATAGCTCGACAATCTTGGCGCGTTCGGCCTCGCGCACCTTCTGCACGATGACCTGCTTGGCGGTCTGCGCCGCGATGCGCCCGAACAGCACCGAGTCGATCTGCTCCTCGATGTAGCCACCGAGGTCGAGCAATGGATCAAGTTCCTTGGCCGCAGAGAGGGTGATCTGGCGCTCGGAGGCCTCCAGCGGCTCGCCGTCCTGGTCCTCGACCACCTGCCAGCGGCGGAAGGTCTCGTAATCACCGGTGCCCCGGTCAATCGCGACCCGCACCTCGATATCACCACCATGTTTCTTGCGCGTCGCCGAGGCGAGCGCGGCCTCGATTGCCTCGAAAATGATGTCCTTCGGGACATCCTTCTCGTTCGAGACGGCATCGACGACCATCAATATCTCTTTGTTCATCGGTCCCTACCCTGATGTCGGTCGCTCTCGGCCCGTCCGGCATCCGGTTCGTCAGCGAGCGGACTGTGAAAAGTTGAATTCCGGCACGACACGGGCACTCTCGATCTGCTCCACTGGCAGTTGTATCGTCGCGCCCTCATCCAGCGCGAGTTCGAGCAGCTTGCCGTCGTCGCTCACCCCTAGCACCTCGCCCTCGAAGTTGCGCCGGCCGTCGAGTTTTTGCTCGAGCCGCACGCGAATCCGGTGACCGCAGTAGCGAGCGATCTGCTCGACCGTGAACAGCGGCCGGTCGAGCCCGGGTGAGGACACCTCGAGATCATAATGACCGCTGATCGGGTCCTCGACATCGAGGACGCTGCTCAACTGCCGGCTGACCGCCTCGCAATCCTCAATGCCGATGCCGCCGGCGTGGTCGATGTAGACTCGCAACACCGCCTGCCCGCTGCCGGCCGAGACATGCTCGACGCCCAGGGCCTCGTAGCCCATCGGCTCGACGACCGAGGTCACTAGGGTTGTCAATCGATCGTTTGCCCGTCGCATCTACCGTCGCACGTCGCATCAAATGGTTCAGCACCGCTGATAAAACCGTCCCCATCCGGGCTCCGATGACCGACCGCCGGCCACTCGCGGCAACCACGGCGCCCGTCGCGGACACGAAAACGCAAACAAAAAAGAGGGCCAGGGGCCCCCTTCTTCGAAGCAGCACCCCGCGAGACTCTGCCGGAAGCAGCCTCGCCTGGGGTCTGCAGCGGATCGCGGATGAAAAAAAACCCCGAGACCGGGGCCATCACGCCTGGGGCGATGAGCGGCATCGGCCAGCTCCACCCTTGTATCTCAGCCAACGGATGATAAGCCTATCGTGAGCGAAACGCAAAACCAGAACGCAATGCCGGCTTCGTCGCCCGATGCCGATGCCGATGCGAGCAAGATGCGCCGCGCGTCGATCGCCGAGCTGATCGCGGTGGCGGAGACGCAGACTCGTGCCCTGCTAGGGCGCTTGGAGCGCACTCGGATCGAGATCCGTTTTGATCTGCGCGGCAAGAGCGCGGGCCAGGTGCGCATTCGCCCAGACGGTCGCGCTCTGATCCGCTACAACCTTGAGCTACTCAAGCGCGGTGGCGCCGATTTCATCAAGGAGACGATCCCGCATGAGGTCGCCCATGTTCTGGCTTATCAACGTCACGGTCCGGGCATCCGCCCGCACGGACCGGAATGGCGGCGCATCATGCGCGCGCTCGGGGCGGAGCCAACGCGCTGCCATGATTACGACATCAGCGGCCTAGAGGCACGCAAGCTACAGTACTTCGACTATCACTGCGGCTGCATGGCGCATCGGCTATCGAGCATCCGTCATAACAAGGTCGCAAAGGGGCAGCGCTACCTCTGCAAGCGCTGTGGCGAGGCGTTGAGACCGGGGCTCCGGCGCGTCGCAGGCTGATCCATCAGCCTCACCCGTCTCGCATCCGGTCAGACTCAGGCCGCAACCGGCGTCGGCCGCTCCACGATGGCTTTGACCCAACGCTCCATCGCCTCGTTCGCGGGTGGCATCGGCGCCTCGAGGAAGGTCACGACGAACTGGTCGCCCTGATCGACGACACCGATCGAGCGCGGCCGAACCGCCATCACATGCGGGTCCGGTAGCTTGGTGCCGAAACAGAACAGGATGTGCCTTGCGGCTTGGATGCCATCGGCGATCTGCCCCGCAGGCAGCGAACGCGTGTGCTCCAGATGGTCGAACTCACCGATGTAGCGCGCGACCTCATGCGCATCGATGCATGCCTTCAGGTACGCGATGATCGACTCGGCGTCCGCGAATCGGGTCTCGTCCTTGCCGACCTCCAGGGTGTAGATCGGGTACTTCTCTTGCAGAAGGGTCTGTTTCATTCAGGTTCTCCAAGGTTGGCCCAGGTTGTTTCGGTAGTCGCGCGCGACTCAGTGCCCAGGCAGGCAGATGCCCTGACGCACGACGGCATACAGGGTGCGCACGAGCAAGAAGGCGACCACGAGCGTGAGGATCGAGAGCAATCCGGCGCCGATCCAGCGATACGGATCGCCCTGGCCCTGCTCGAACATCAGCATGCTAGCAATGCTGATCGCCGCCAGCGGAAAGGTGTAGGCCCACCACGACAGGAAGAAGCGCAGGCGGGCGAAGTAACGCGCCTGCGCGAACAGCAGCAGCGTCAAGAACAGGGCGATGAAATAGAGCACCATGGCGACCGGATCGAGCTGCCCCACCAGCTTGATGTAGGCGATGAAGCCCACCGCCGGCGGCGCGATGAGGATGAACAGCGTCGGCATGAAGCGCTCGGGAATCGGCGCATGGAACAGCAACCGATAGAAGATGATCGTCATCAGCAGGCCCCAGAACAGGATGCCGATGCTGAAGAAGAACCAAGAGACATCCATGAACCCCAACGTCACACCCGCCACCGGCACCAGCACGTTGCCCACCGCCGGGATGAACCAGGCCGGATTCATGTGATGGACCTCAAAATGCTCATGATGAATCCAGACGCTGACCACATAGAGCGTGAACAGCAGATGCAGGCTAGCGCCGATCATCCACAGCGGACGGCTGATGGACTCATCGATCGGCAGGAACGCAATCGAGAGCAGTAATAGGCTGATCGACACCGCCGCGAAGAAATTGAGCTTGACCGGATGGCGCAGCTCCTCGAGCACAGCGCGCGGATAGACCACCAGCTTTGCCAGATACGTCAGCAACAACAGCGAGAAGACCGCAGCCGTCGTACTTGCCATCCAAAGACCAATCCTGAGGCTCGGATCGAACCCGATACCATCGAGTTCCAGCGCAAACACATGCAGCGCCTTCTCCCAGGCAATGGTCAGCCCGGACAGGCCCATGACCATGGCGAAGAAGGCGATCGGAAAATTCGGAAGTCGACGCGTGTCGGGAGTCGGTTGTGACATAGAACATCGGCCGCAGTGCGGGGGTAAAACAAAACTGAGGAAAAGTCTAAGGATTAGCGCGATCAAAGCATTGAAGATCCGCAACAACGCTCGACTGGCAACAGATGACGCCCCGCCGGCAATCTGGCAGAGTGCCAGCACAAGCCTCCCCATCTCGAGACCAACCCGCTACCCGGAGCCGATCCCGATGACCTGGAAGACCGCGCACCGCTCGTTCTACTACCAAGGCGCCCCCGAGCCCGATGACCCGGTCCTCGTCTCTGCCGAGACTGCCCTGCTCTGCATCGATGTGCAGAACTACGGCATGGAGCTGCATGAAGACCCGCAGGAGCGCGCGCGCTGGGCGCCGTTCCACGAGCGCATGCGCTCCACGGTGATCCCGCGCCTGCAAGCCCTGCAACAGCGTTTTCGCGAGCACGGCCTAGACGTGATCCACGCGCGCATCGCCTGCCAGCTCGAGGACGGGCGCGATCGCTCGCTGAGTCAGAAGATGCCGGGCTGGAACAACCTGCTGATGCCCAAAGACAGCCCCGGCTCGCAGATCATCCCGGAGCTGACACCGGCACCGGGCGAGATCGTCGTCACCAAGACCACCGACAGCGCCATCACCGGCACCAACCTGCGCTTATTGCTGAGCAACATGGGCATCCGCACCTTGATCGTGACTGGCATCTACACCGATCAATGCGTCTCCTCGACGGTGCGCAGCCTCGCCGACGAGAGCTTCCAGGTGATCCTGCTCGAGGACTGCTGCGCGGCGGGCACCGATGCGCTGCACGAGCAGGAGCTGGCAATCATCAACATGATCTACTGCCATGTGATGCGCAGCGAGGAGCTACTGGCCCTGATGGATCTGGGCTGATAGAGCAGCCTGATAGACCCACGCTGACGGGCTTGGCTTAACGACCGGCCAAGCCATCGATGCGCAGCAACTGCTGCACCAGATCCCCGGTATCGTCAGCCTGCTCCAGATCCTCGAGCGCCGTCCACGAGTAGTCCGCTTCGAGCCGATAGGAGGCGAGATAGGGATGCGGCGGCGCACCACGCCAGTCATCGGGGGACAGCATCGAAAAATAGCGACCGCCATCGGGCTTTTGATAGAGATGGTAAATCTTGCCCGGCAGGCGCTTGAAGGCACACTCGGCATGAGTCAGCGCCTGCTCGTCGCGGGCCTCGTCTAAGGCCTTGCGCGCCTCGGCCTGCAGGGCTTTGATCTGATCGGCAATGACGCGCAGCTTGGCGCTGGTGCGCGCGCTGAGCATGGACTCGGCGCGCTCGATCTCCTCGGCCAAAGCGGGCGCCTGAAACGCCGGCGCGAGCCGGCTGACCGGATACGGCGAGCTGCGCTCGGCGCCTTGATGGAGGATGGCTTTGTTCTCTTCAGTCATCGGATACCTGAGTGGTTGATGGTATGGCGGGAGACGGCATACGGGATGCACGTGGCGATCACTGCTGCAAGGTGCGACCCCCATCGACGGCAATGATCTGGCCGGTGATGTAATCAGCATCGCGCGCCAGGAACAGCAAGGTGCGGGCGATATCGTCCGGCGAGCCCGCGCGGGCGAGCGCCGTGCGCCCCAGGCTAGCAAACCTGGGCGCGGGGGGCCCCCCCCGGCCCCCGGCCGCGACCCTGACCTTGGCTGCCAACTCGTCACGATAGGCATTG
>NZ_JCAQIA010000056.1:0-15656 GCF_059621085.1 Halochromatium sp. NSM3
CCCAGCCAACCTTGAAGCTTTCCACGGTACCAACGGTGATCAAGATTACCCTGGAACCCCGCCATGTCGATCTGCGGCCGTTCATCCTCTCCGCCGATCGTCAGCAGGTGACCATGGGCGGGCTCACGCGAGTAGCGCTGCGCAAGGGCTCGCTGGTGGTCAACTCATCCCAGGGCGGCGGCAGCAAGGACACTTGGATTCTGCCGGAGGCGGCACCGAGCGAGGCACAGATGCAGAGCCAAAACCAGAGTCAAACGCAGGCGTAGATACAGGGCAAGTTTGGAGGCTCGACTCAGCGTAGACGCCACCGCCAAGTGCCGCCATTTTAGAAAAACGCATGATGATAAAATAAGAAGGACTCTTATTTTAGGTTTGGCGCTGCTGGCGCTCAGGCGGCTGGATAATGTCTTCACCTTAGATCGATCAGGTACCACCATGCTCTCCCGCGTCGCCGAGACCCTCTACTGGCTTGCTCGCTATATCGAGCGTGCCGAAAACACTGCCCGTATCGTCAACGTCAACGCCAACCTGCTGTTGGACTTGCCCAAGGGCATCGCGCCCGGCTGGAAGCCGTTGGTCGACATTACTGGCGCCAATAGCCTGTTCGAGGAGCACTACAAGGACTATGGCGAGCGCCAGGTGATGCGCTTCCTGCTTGGCGATGAGCGCCATTCTGGCTCGATTCTCTCGGCGCTCGCGGCGGCGCGCGAGAACTGCCGCACCATCCGCGACTTCGTGCCGCGTGAGGCCTGGGAGCAGATCAATGGCTTGACGCTGTTCGCCCGCGAGGGGTTGCAGAAGGGACTGACCAAGCATGGCCGCCACCCCTTTCTGCGCGGCTTGATCACCAATAGCCAACTGATCAATGGACTGCTCGACGGAACCATGCTGCACGATCAAGGCTTCGAGTTCCTGAAACTCGGCCGCTATCTGGAGCGCGCGGACATGACCACGCGCATCGCCGATGTGCACTCGGCCACGCTGCTGCCGGATGCCGACGAGGTGCGCCCCTACGACAACATCCAGTGGGTCAGCGTGCTGAAGTCGTTGACCGCCTATCAGATGTATCGCCGCAGTACCCAGATCCGGGTGCAGCGCGGGCCGGTGCTGGGCTTCATCTTCAAGAGCCCGCGCTTTCCGCGATCGCTGCGCTGGTGCATCGACCACACGCGCATCTGTCTCGAGCGGCTGCCGCGCAACGAAGCCAGTCTGCGGGTCAACGGGCGCTTGGTGCGCGCCCTGGATTCAGCCGAGCTGGACGGCTTCAGCCAGAAGGAGCTACATGATTTCATTGATGAGCTGCAGCTCGGGATCGCCGATCTCCACGGCGAGATCGCTCAGACCTGGTTTCCGCCGCTGGTGTCGGCCAGCGCTGCTTGATGCGCCTGGGGTCGGCGGATCCAGCGCTGATCAAGGATTGATCAAGGGGCTGATCAACCTGCGGGCGATTGCGTCATGCAATTGCCGTGGCCCAGCCGCTGTGGCAGCCTAACCGGTCGATTTACCACGACCGGAGGCAAGAAAATCATGCGCGTTATCCTGCTCGGCGGACCGGGTGCTGGCAAGGGCACCCAGGCCGGCTTCATCAAGACCCATTTCAATATCCCGCAGATCTCGACGGGAGATATGCTGCGCTCACACGTCAAGGCGGGCACTGAGCTCGGGCAGGCGGCGAAGAAGATCATGGATGAAGGCGGGCTGGTCTCGGACGAGATCATCCTGGGGATGGTCAAGGAACGCATCAGCGAACCGGATTGCGAGAACGGGTTCCTATTCGATGGCTTTCCGCGCACCCTGGCCCAAGCCGATGCGTTGAAAGAGGTGGGGGTGCCGATCGACGCCGTGGTCGAGATCGATGTGCCGGACGAGGAGATCGTCAAACGCATGGCTGGGCGTCGCGTACATCCCGCGTCCGGGCGCACCTACCATGTCGAATACAACCCGCCGCGAGAGAAGGGCAAGGACGACGAGACCGGCGAGACGCTGATCCTGCGCGATGACGATAAAGAAGAGACGGTGCGTGCGCGACTGAAGGTCTATCACGAGCAGACCGAGCCGCTGATCGCCTATTACTCGACCTGGGCCGAGAAGGGTGGTGATGGGGCGCCGAGCTATTTGCGCGTCGACGGTGTTGGGGGGTTGGGCGTGATCCGCGACAAGATCATCGCTGGCCTTGAGGCCCAAGCGCGCTAAAACCCGGCCGGCGGGATGCCGGCCAGGCTGTGTCAGGCAAGCGGTGCCGCAACGGCACCGCTTGAGCGGATCGCTTAGGCGGGCTTGCGGAAGTGGATGATGCCCCAGCTCAGATAGCCGTTGCGTCCACCTTCGACCCAATGGTCGAGCCCGGCGAGCATGCGCTCGACGTAATCGTCCGAGACCTTGCCCTTGAGCGCATCGCGCTGCTCACGCAGCGTCTCGGCGACGCGTGAGTAATGGGTGATGAGGTTCTCGGTCATGTCCAGGATCTCGACCTCTTCCCAGCCCAGCCGCTTGGCCTGTTCGCGGTAGAACGCGAATGAGCCCAGGCTCGAGAGATGGATGCGGTCGAAGATCGGCTGCAGCACACCGTCTGGACAATCGTCGGCCTGCATCGGATCGGTGAAGATCAGCTCGCCGCCGGGCTTCAGCACCCGGTCGATCTCATCCATGACCTTATCGCGATGACCCGAATGCAGGATCGCATCCTGCGACCAAGCAACATCGAAGCTCGCATCCGGCGCCGGCACATCCTCGAAGCTGGCATCGACGACCTCGATCAGGTGGTCGAGACCGGCGGCCTGGTTCATCTCGCGGTCGCGCTGGTTCTCGGCCTCGCTCAGATTCAGCGCCATGACCTGGCAGCCGAAACGCTTGGAGAGATGGCGCGCGGCGCCGCCATAGCCAGCGCCAAGGTCAATCACGCGCGCATCCGAGCGCGAGAGCGGCGCGGCGATGCGGTCGGCGATGCGCTCAACGGTGCGAGCCGAAGCAGCCGCGATCGGCTCCTCGGCGCTCTCGTAGAGGCCGATGTGGATATCCTCACCGCCCCAGACGTGATAGTAGAAGTTGTCCGCGTCTTCGCTGTTGTAGTAGCTGCGCGCGGTCTCAACGGCCTCGGAATACGACTGATTCATCCGTTACCTCCAAGATAAGCCTTCTCGGCAAAATGAATGAAAAAGTCTGGCTCTGCCTCCCGGTAGGTCTCCTGGAAGTCGCCGTAGGTATCGACGCGTTGGAAACCGACCTCTTGCATCAGCCGTTGCACATAGGTCTTGCGCAGCGGAAACATATTCAGGTGATAGCTCGAGCCGTCGCCGAAGCTGTACTTGAAGCGCGCCAGTGACTCGTCGACATGCTCGGGCTCGGCCCGCACGCTGTCGCCGCAGTAGTAATAGTTATGGGTCGGCTGAACCTGATGATCGAGCAGCGCGTCGTAGTTGCGCTGATCCAGCACCAGGACGCCGTCGTGCCGGAGCGTGGCGTAGAACTCGGCGAGCGCCTTGCGCCGATCGGTCTCCTCGTGCAAGTGGGTGAAGGAGTTGCCGAGACAGATGACGGCGTCGTAGAGATCATGCACGCTCTGGTTCAGCCAGCGCCAGTCGGCGTGGATGGTGCGCAGGATATGACCGCGCTTGCGTGCGTTCTCGAAGGCCTTGGCCAGCATCACCGGGTTGCCGTCGGCGCTGGTGACCTCGAAGCCGGCCTCGAGTAGCTGCACCGAGTGATAGCCGGTACCGGTGGCGACGTCGAGCACCTTTTTGGCGCCGCGCTCGCGTAGCTTCTCGATGAAGAATTCGCCTTCGGCCTTGGCGCGACCGTCCCAATCGATCAGCTCGTCCCATTTGTCGACGAAACTCTCGATGTATTCTTCCTGATACTTCTCGCTGTCGCGCACGGCGAGCGGGTCTTTACCGTAATTTTGTTGTGTTGCTGCGGATTGCTGCATGGTCTGGCTCCCTGGAAATGGGCTGCGCGAAGCACCGCGCCGACGCTCAATGAAGTGCGCGGCATAGCGTGATGAGACGGCGGTTCGCGAGCAGAGTGAGCCGTTCCGCGCTGCCTCGGGGGATGGGCGGAAGAACGGCGAAGAAGCGACTATGATACATCGTACCCGAAGCTTTTGGAACGCCGACTAGGGCCTTCAGGCCATAAATCGCGCTCTAGGACTTTAATAACATCATGATAACGATGGTTTTATCCTGAGTTCCGGAGCGCTCTCGGCTTGTTGAAATTCTTTTGTGACCAAATATTGACGGATGGGTGACGATGACGACTGCAGACAGCCGTTGTGATGAGGTGTTGGTGGCCCTGCGACGGGTGATTCGGGCGGTTGGGCTGCATTCTCGCCAGCTCGAGCGCAGCCATGGGCTGACCGCGCCGCAGGCGTTGGTGTTGAAGACCATCATCGATCTTGGGGAGGCATCGGTGGGCACCGTGGCCAAGCGCATCAGCCTGAGTCAGGCGACGGTGACCGATATTCTGAATCGGTTGGAGAATCGCCAACTCGTGGTGCGGGCGCGCAGTTGCGAGGACCGACGCCGGGTGCTGGTCAGCGCCACTGAGCAGGCGATTGCGATCATGGCGCGCTCGCCACCCTTGCTCCAAGAGGCCTTTGTGCAACGCTTCCTGGCGCTCGAGGAGTGGGAGCAGAACCTGCTGATCTCGTCGCTGCAGCGGATCACCACGCTGATGGGTGTCGAGCAGCTCGATGCATCGCCGGTGTTGGTGGCCGGGCCGGTGGCTCAATCCAACGACGAAAGCTTCTCGGATCTCGGCTAGTATGCCGCTCAACAATCATTCCGTGCCCAGATGCCGAGATCCTGAGATCGCTAGCTCGTGAAGACTGCCAGCATTGCTTATCGCGTCGCCGATTTCCTGCGCCGCCATCCGCCGTTTCAGTACCTCGAGGAGTCGGAGCTGCTCGAGCTGGTCTCGGGTGGCCGGGTGATCTTCCACGAGGATGGCGAGCTGGTGTTCGAGCACGGTCAGAAGCGCCGCCCCTATATCTCTGTGATCCAGAAGGGGGTGGTTCGCCTGGTCGATCACAGCGTCGACGAGGCCAATGGCGAGGTGGTCGAGATCTTGCGTGATGTGCGCGGCGAGGGTGATCTGCTCGGGATCGGACGCTATCTCGGGATCACCGAGCACACCCACACCGCGCGCACCGAGACCGAGGTCATCCTCTACGCCCTGCCGGCGGATCTGTTCTGGGAGCAGATCAAGCGCTATCCGCGCGCCAGCCACTTTATGGCGGCCTATTTCAGGGTGGCGATCACGCCACCCGGCCTCGATGGCGATCCGTCTCGCGCCGATGAGTTGCGGCTCGGGCGGCGACCGGTCGACTGGATGGCCAAACGGGTCGAGCACTTGCCCAGCGCGGTCACCTGCGGCCTCGAGACCCCGGTGCGCGAGGTCGCGGCGCGCCTCGCTGATCAGCCGCCGGGTGCGGCGGCAGTGGTGGTCGATGGCCAAGGCGCGCCGCGCGGGTTGATCTCGACGCGCACGCTCAGTGATCGCGTCGCTAGCGCGGAGCTGCCGCTGGAGGCTCCGGCCGCGCGGCTAATGGCGCCGGTCACCGATGTGCTGCGCCCGGGACTGCCGGCCGGTGTCTATCTGACCCGCATGCTCGAGTTGCAGCTCGAGCATCTAGTGCTGACCGAAGAGGGCTGTCATCGCGGGCCGGTGCGCGCGGTGCTGGCGCGGCGCGATCTGGCCCGCATCGAGGCCGCGGCACCGCTCGCCATCGTCGAGGACATGGCGCGCGCCGGCGGTATCTACGCGCTGTCCGGCCTGTTGGCGCAAGGCCAGGCCTTCATTGCGGCCGGGCTCACCGATGCCGAGGCGCTGCGCTGGCTGGCGCCGATGGCGACCGCGCTCTACGCGGCGGTGCTGCGCCGCGTGGTGGTGCTGGTCGAGGGTGCCTTGCTCGCCGAAGGCCATGAGATCCCCGACCTCAAGCACTGCTGGGTGTTCTTCGGCGCCGCTGGGCGCGGTGAGCTGACGACGCTCTACGACCTCGACCATGGGCTGATCTATGACGAGCCCGAGCCCGATCAGCGGCGTGCCGCGCGCGGCTATTTTCTCGAATTGGGCCGTCGAGTCAGCGCCGCGCTCGCCGCCTGCGGCTTCGTCAGCACGGCCAAGGGCATCGTCTCCGGGCATCCGAGCGCTTGTCGCTCGATCAACGAGTGGGAGATCGGTTTCAGCCACTGGATTCGCCAGCCGCTCGAGAGCTGCGTCTATCGCGCCACCTCGTTCTTTGATCTGCGCCCGGTGCATGGGGATTGCACGTTAGTCGCACGCTTGCACCAGCATATCCACAGCGAAGAAGATCAGAGCCCCGGCTTCGTGCCCTTGCTGGTGGCTGATTCGATGGCCAATCTGCCGCCCTTGACCTTCTTCCGTGGCCTGGTGATCGATGATGACGGTCGCTATACCGAAACGCTCGATCTGCAGCGCGCGACCTTGCAGCCGGTGGTCGATCTGGCGCGCGCCTTGGTCTTGGACGCCGGCATCGATCAGCCCGTGGGCACGCTCGAGCGTTTACAGGCGCTCTCCCCCGAGGACGCGGACGCGGTGGCCTTGGTGCAAGAGACCATCGCGGCCTTTCGCAACGCGCTCTACTACCGCACCCGCGCTGGCTTATCCAGCCATTCCGATGGCAGCCAGATCGAGCCTTCCAAGCTGACCAGGCTCGAGCAGAATCTGCTCAAATCAGGCTTTCGGACCGTGCTCGGGCTGATGGAGTACATGGGGAAGCGCTACGGTGTGGCGCCAAGACGCTGAGAGACACCGAGATGACCGACACCCCATCGCTCGCATCGACACTGGTCGACTACCGCTCGGCATTCGCGCACACCTGGAGTGACGAGGAGGGGCTCGAGCAGGTGCGCTTCTGCGTGCTGGACTGCGAGACCACCGGGCTCGATCCGAAGCGCCATCGCATCGTCAGCATCGGCGCGGTGGCGGTGACCGAGGGGCAGATCGATCTCGGCGACCACCTCGAGGTTCTGTTGCGCGTGCGCTTCAATACCGCCGCGACCCTGGTGCATGGCATCACCCGCAGCGAGACCCAGCATGCGCTGGACGAGTCCGAGGCGCTCTCAGCGCTGCTGCGTTATCTCGGCGATGGGGTCATCGTCGGCCACCATATCGGTCATGATCTGGCGATGATCGACGCCGCCTTGGCGCGCTATGGCGACGACCGGTTGCGCAATCGGCATCTGGATACGGGTCAACTGACACTGGCCCTGATCGAGGACGGTGCCTTCGGCCCCGAGCCGGGGCTTGAGGAGCTCTCGCTGGATGGGCTGTGCCGGTTCTTCGGGGTCGTCCCGCACGACCGCCACACGGCGCCTGGGGATGCCTTTCTGACCGCGCTGATCCTGCTCAGATTGCTGCGGGTCGCCGCGCGCTCTGGCCGCGCGACCCTGGCCGGACTGCTGCGCCCGCCAACGCCAAACGGTTAGGCTGGTGCTGGGTGTGCGCGTCGCGTTCGCTCAGTGGCGGTTGGCTTGCTGGTGGAGAAACTCAACCGCAGCGACCATGTATTCAACCGCAGCCTCGATTTGGCGATTGGTCAGGCGCTCATTGCCACCGCGCGGTGGCATCTAGTACTTGCCGTCCTCACCCTTGATACCCTGGAGCGGGCTCTTGAACAGGGTCGGCACGCCCTTGGCGATGCGTGGCTCCCAGTTGGGATAATCGGTCACCGCTGGCGCGCCAGCAGCGCCCATCAGATGGCAGGCGCGGCAGGTGCCCATCCAGACCGAGCGCCCTTCGGCCAACACTGGATCGGCAAAGCGCGGCATCTCGAAGCCGGCGGCTGGCTCGGATGGACCGGGATCACAGGCCTGTAGGAGGCTGCCGCCGGCGAGGACGAGGCAGAGTAAGCGCCGGTGCGTTGGACTGGTGGTGATCGTCATCATGTCTTTTTCGTGTCTTTTTCGTATCGGGGGCAGGCCAATATCTCGGGCTAGGATGCCACAGGCAGCCACCATCTGGACCCCCATCTGAACTGGGAACTGGCGTAGGGCTGGACGGGCGAGCGAATGACGGTCCTGTTCCGCCTGCTGACTGGAGATCTCTGATGTCGACTCGCTTCTCTCGCTGCCCTGATGAAGGCGGCTTCTCGCGCTTGTTCCTGTTGGCCTGCGTGCTCTCGATCGGCCTGGTTGCTTGCGGCGCCGAGCTTGGCGCCGAGCCTGGCGCCGAGAGCGAGACTCCGAGTGAGTCGGCCGCAGAAGCAGCCGCTGATTCGCCGATGGAGCACGCGGCGAAGCACCTCGACCCAAAATACGTCTGCCCGATGCATCCGCAGATCATCCGTGATGAGGAGGGCACCTGCCCGATCTGCGGCATGGACCTGGTCAAGAAGATGATGGACCCAATGACCGGCAAGTATCCGGAGGTGGCCTTGACGCCGGCGGTAGTGCAGACGCTTGGGGTGCGCACCGCGCCGGTTGAGCGCGGCACGCTCTGGAAGTACATCAAGACGGTGGGTCGTATTGCCTACGACGAAACGAAGTTGGCGCATGTGCATCCGCGTGCGGAGGGCTGGATCGAGTCCCTGAGCCTGCGCGCCGAGGGCGAGCCGGTGCAGGCCGGACAGGAGCTTGCCGAGCTGTATGCGCCGGCGATCCTGAGCGCGCAGGTGGATTTCCTGCTGGCGCAGGATCGCAATGCGGCCGATCGGCGCCGGGTCAGCGCGGATAAGGCGCGCAATATCCTGCGGCTGTTGGATGTGCCGGATGATGTGATCAGTGCGATCGAGCGCGATGGCGAGGCGCGCAACCGGGTGCCGATCCGGGCGCCAATCGACGGCATCGTCACCCAGATGATGGCGCGCGATGGGATGTATGTGACCGAGGCGAGCGAGATGTTCACCATTGCGGATCTGAGCCAGGTCTGGGTGATGGTCGACATCTATGAGTACCAGATCGATTGGTTGACTGAGGGGTTGTCGGCGGAGATGCGGGTGCCGGCGCGGCCGGGGCGGACCTGGGAGGGCAAGGTTGATTATCTCTATCCAGAGCTGGACCCGGTGTCGCGGACGCTGCGGGTGCGGCTGGTGTTCGATAATCCTGATCTGGCGCTGAAACCGAATATGTTCGCCAATGTGGTGATTTACGGTGGGCCGAGGCGCGAGGTGCTGAAGATTCCAGCCGAGGCGCTGATTGCCACTGGCGAGCGCGAGAGCGTGGTGACGGTGTTGGAGGATGGGCGTTTCCAGCCGGTCGATGTGGTGATCGGGATGCAGCGTGGCGACGAGGTTGAGATCCTGTCTGGGCTAAGCGAGAGCGACGAGATCGTTGTCTCCGGCCAGTTCTTGATCGATTCGGAATCGAATCTGCAGGCGAGCTTTCGGCGGATGTCTGATGGTGGCGGTTCGGGTGTGAATGATGATATCGGTGCTGGTGGCATGGACGCGGGAGGGGCTCATGCGAATCATTGATGCTGGTTGGGGTGCTTATTTCGCTCGGTTGTCGTTGCTTTCGAGACAGGGGGTGCAGAGCCTTGAGCGTGGCGGTTTGGGCGGCCGGGTAGCGCCCGGCGGGGGACGCCGTGAATCCGTCCTTGGAGGCTTGAGCGCAGCATCCTTGCTGCGCACACCCCCGCGGGGCGCTACCCGGCCACCCCTTGCGGGTGTTGGTGCTGGCTCGGCGATGGGCGGTGCGGTGCTCAATGGTGGCACAGGCATTTGGCTTGATCGGTCTTTTGCGACCCTGAGGGTTGTGCTGTGAAGTCGGTGATCCTTTGGTCGATCAAGAATCGCTTCTTGGTGCTGCTTGCGGCGGTGATGCTGACCGGTTGGGGCATCGTAGCGGTGAAGCAGACGCCGCTGGATGCGATCCCGGATCTGTCCGATGTGCAGGTGATCATCAAGACCAGCTTTCCGGGGCAGGCGCCGCAGGTGGTCGAGCAGCAGGTGACCTATCCGATCACGACGACGATGCTGTCGGTGCCGGGTGCAAAGGCGGTGCGCGGCTACAGCTTCTTCGGTGATTCGTTCGTCTATGTAATCTTCGAGGACGGGACCGATCTGTACTGGGCGCGGGCGCGGGTGCTGGAGTATCTGAATCAGGCGGCGGCGGAACTGCCGGACGGGGTTGAGCCAAGGATCGGGCCGGATGCGACCGGGGTTGGTTGGGTCTACAGCTATGCGTTGGTAGACCGCACTGGTCAGCATGATCTGGCCGAGCTGACCAGCCTGCAGAACTGGTTCCTGAAGTTCGAATTGCAGTCCGTGCCTGGGGTTTCGGAGGTGGCGACGGTCGGCGGCATGGTGCGCCAGTATCAGATCGTCGTCGATCCTTCGAGGCTGCGCGCCTACGGCATCCCGCTGCAGCGGGTGATGGATGCGGTGCAGGGCGCGAACCGCGAGGTCGGCGGTTCGGTGCTGGAGTTGGCCGAGGCCGAGTATATGGTGCGCACGCGCGGCTATCTGACCTCGCTCGAGGATATCGAGCTGATCGCGGTCGAGAGCACCGAGGATGGCACACCGGTGCTGCTGCGCGACATCGCCCGGGTGCAGATCGGCCCGGAGATGCGCCGGGTGGTCGCGGATCTGGATGGTGAGGGCGAGATCACTGGCGGCATCATCGTGATGCGCTCCGGCGAGAATGCCTTGGCGACCATCGAAGCGGTCAAGGGGCGGCTGGATGAGTTGAAGGCCGGTCTGCCGGATGGGGTCGAGATCGTCGAGACCTATGACCGCTCGCAGCTGATCCTGGCGGCGGTCGAGAACCTGCAGATCAAACTGATCGAAGAGTTCATCGTCGTCGCGCTGGTCTGCGTGGCCTTCTTGCTGCATCTGCGCTCATCGCTGGTGGTGATCATCAGCCTGCCGCTCGGCATCCTGGTCGCCTTCATCATCATGCAGGCGCAGGGTATCAACGCCAACATCATGTCGCTCGGCGGCATCGCGATCGCGATCGGGGCGATGGTGGATGCGGCGATCGTGATGATCGAGAACGCGCACAAGCATCTCGAGCGCTACGAGACCGAGCATGGCGAGCGTCCGCGCGGTGAGCAACATTGGCAGGTGATCGGCGAGGCGGCGAGTGAGGTCGGTCCGGCCCTGTTCTTCTCGCTGCTGATCATCACGCTGAGCTTCCTGCCGGTGTTTACGCTGCAAGCGCAGGAAGGTCGGCTGTTCGCACCGCTAGCCTTTACCAAGACCTATGCGATGGCGGCGGCGGCCGGGTTAGCGGTGATCCTGGTGCCGGTGCTGATGGGTTATCTGGTGCGCGGACGTATCCCGAACGAGATGCGCAATCCGCTCAACCGTGTGCTCATTTGGCTCTATCGGCCGCTGCTGCGGGCGGTGCTGCGCTGGCCAAAGTCGACCCTCCTGGTCGCGCTGCTGGTGCTGGCGAGCACGCTGATTCCGCTCGCCGAGTTGGGCTCCGAGTTCATGCCCGATCTCTACGAGGGCGATCTGATGTACATGCCGACGACGCTGCCGGGGCTGTCGATCGGCAAGGCGCAGGAGCTGCTGCAGCAGACCGATCGGCTGATCGCGACCCTACCCGAGGTCGAGCGGGTGTTCGGCAAGATCGGCCGCGCCGATACCGCGACCGACCCGGCGCCGCTGACCATGATCGAGACCCTGATCCAGCTCAAGCCGGAGTCCGAGTGGCGCGAGGGGATGACGGTCGACAAGCTGATCGAGGAGCTGGATGCGACGGTCGATCTGCCGGGTCTGACCAATGCCTGGGTGATGCCGATCAAGACCCGCATCGACATGCTCGCGACCGGCATCAAGACGCCGGTCGGGATCAAGATCGCCGGGCCAGATCTAGCCGAGATCGAGCGCATCGGGCAGGCGGTGGAGCGCGCGGTGTTGCAGGTCGAGGGCACCACGTCGGCGTTCTCGGAGCGGGTCGCTGGCGGCCGTTATGTCGAGATCCGCCCCGATCGGCTGGCGGCGGCACGGGTCGGGCTCAACGTCAGCGATATCAATCGCGTGGTCGCGGTGGCCATCGGCGGGGTCAATCTAACGCAGACGGTCGAGGGCCTGGAACGCTATCCGGTCAATCTGCGCTTCCCGCGCGAACAGCGCGATAGCGTGCAGAAGTTGCGCGAGCTGCCGATCGTCACGCCAACCGGCGCCCAGATTCCGCTGGCGCAGGTCGCCGAGGTGGTGATCGCCGACGGCGCGCCGATGCTCAAGAGCGAGAACGGGCGCCTCAACGGCTGGACCTTCGTCGACATTCGTGGGCGCGATCTCGGCAGTTGGATCGAGGAGGCTAAGCAAGTGGTGAGCGAGGAGGTTGAGCTGCCGCCTGGCTACTCGCTGGCCTGGTCCGGTCAGTACGAGTACATGGAGCGCGCGCGCGAGCGGCTGAATCAGGTGGTACCGGTGACCCTGGCGATCATCTTCCTGCTGCTCTATCTCGCCTTCCGCAGCGGCGGTGAGGCGCTGATGGTGATGCTGTCCTTGCCGTTCGCGCTGGTCGGTGGCTTCTGGCTGATCTATCTGCTCGGCTACAACCTCTCGGTCGCGGTTGCGGTCGGTTTCATCGCGCTGGCAGGGGTCGCCGCCGAGTTCGGCGTGGTGATGCTGGTCTATCTGGACAACGCGATTGCGCAGTGGCGCAAGGAGGGCCGGCTAACGAGCGTCGATGAACTCAAGGGCGCCATCGAGGAGGGCGCCGTGCTGCGCATCCGGCCCAAGGCGATGACGGTCGCGACCATCTTTGCCGGCCTTTTGCCGATCATGTTACTCGGCGGTATTGGATCTGAGGTGATGCGCCGCATTGCCGCGCCGATGGTCGGCGGCATGATCACCGCGCCGCTGCTGAGCCTGTTCGTGATCCCGGCGATCTATCTGTTGTGGCGGCAGCGGGTGCTGGGTAAGGGCTAGAGGGATCATGGCTCTGTCCGCTGGCGTCTTTGGGCAAGTGCACGGATCTGTCGGGAAAGGTCGCCGGGGATGTCGTTCAGATTGACCTGCTGAGCCAGGGCCAGCAGCAAGGCGCAGAGCTGAGCCAGATCCGCCTGCGGATAGCCGAGGGTGTTGAGCTCGGAGTGGAGATGGCCCTCGAGCTTTTGAAACGCCGTCTCGATGGTCCAGCGCCCGCGATAGAGCGCGGCCACGGTGGCGGCATCGGCCTGCTCGGCGGGCAGGTGGGTCAAGACTGCACGGGCTGCTCGAACAGCGCGCCATCGCCACCGTTCCGATACCCGGGCAGGCGCTCGGCCCGGGCACCGCCAAGTTCGTCGATCAGCTGCGCAGCGTCGCAGGACACCGTCAAACATCCGGTCATCAGCTCCAGGGTTGCTAGAAGATGACTATAGATGACAATAGGTTAGCATCACCTTTTATGACGCCAGGCTCAGGTGCCCTGAATGCGATCGTAGTAGCGCGCCCGATAGAGCAGTCTTGGTGTGTCCCCATCGCTGAAGCCGGTGCGGGTGTGCAGCACATTGTTGCTGATCAGTCCCCAGCCGGATTCCAGACGGCCCTGTAGATGCCAGTCCGTGTCGCGCTCGAGTGTCGCTTTCAGGTAGGCCACGGCCTCACGGGTCAGCGGATCATCGCGCCAGCTGATATTGCGCGCTCGATTGGTGTAGCGCATGTGCAGCTGGCCGTCGGCGCGGATCGAGAACACCGGGCCGGTTCGATCCGGGCGCACCTGCTCGCCGTCGACATAGCTCGCCGGGATGGTCATGCAGTCGGGGCGCATCAGCGCGCGGATGTACTCGGGTGATTGATCGCGCACCAGGATGTAGGCGATCTCGTGATCGAGCAGATCGTTGGCACCGCCCTGCTCAGCGGGGTGGACGCAATGCAGCAGCAGGCTGTCGATGCGCTGTTCGGGCGCGTTGTAGTAGCCGTCGGTGTGCCAGGCGATGGGGCGGTTGGAGTAGGGGATGTAGTCGCGATGCCGGGCGTCGGTCTGCACCGTTAGCGAGGTGATGGCGTCGTCGTCGGCGCCACGGTTGTGGTCGAGCCGCTGCAGCCCGAACGCGGCGCCGAGTTGGGTGGGGATGGCCTTGTTTGGATCATCGCCGGTCTTGCCGATGTAGATGGCCATATTGGCGCGCTGGCAGCGCTCGAGGATGTCTGCCTGCTCGGCTGGCTTGAGTTGACGCGGGTCGTTGATCTCGACCACGAGATCCTCAAGCCGGGTCGGTGCTTCGGCGAGCTTGCGCTCGCGCCAGCGCTGATAGGCGCTCTCTGCAGCGAGATCGAATGGCGATGGGGGCATTGGTGATGCTTCGGTTCAGCGAGTCGGTGACGCCCATTCTCTCATGGTCAGCAGGGTTTTGGCCGAGGTTGCCTGGCTAGATGCTGAGCCTGCCTGCGTATAGACTCGACCTGTTGATCCTCACGGACCCTCTTGGTTCAGTCCAGTTGCGAATGCTCGAACCCAATCCGACGCTACCGCCCCGACCCTTTGTCCGACAACGCGGCATCATTGGGATGCGACGATTGTTGGCCGCCGTCGTTGCAAGCTTGGCGCTGCTCCCGGTGGCGCCGCCGCTGATGGCTGAGCAGGATGCCGGTGCCAGCTACAACCTGCTATTGAAGGCCTCGCTGAGCGATGACTGGTTCCTCATCTCGCGCTCGAACCTGGCCTCGCGAAACAATCTTGAGGACAATTTCCTAGCCTTTACGGGTCTCGGGATCGGCTACCAGCTGAACCCAAGCTTCAGCCTGCGTCTCGGTTATCGGCGTGCCTGGTTTCGCTTTACCGACGACTGGCAGCCCGAGAATCGTGGCTACCTCGAGGGCTATTCGGGCGATGACTGGGCCAACCGCAATGTCTTGGTCACCGGAATCAATCTGTTCTTTTAGCGCCCCGCCCGACTTGCGTTCGTTGTCGAGCGCAGCCTTGGTGATCGCCGATGTTGTGCACAGGAACGAGGCAAGCGATGCGGATGCGGTCGGCAGCAGTGGCGGATATCAACGCGTTGCTCCAGCTTGAGATGGCGAGCTTCGACAGCGACCGGCTGAGCCGCCGGCAGTTTCGCTACATGCTCACCCGTGCCCATGCCCAGACCCTGGTGGCCGAGGATGGCAATGGTCTGCTCGGCTACGTCCTAGTCTTGTTCAGTCGCGCGACCTCGGTGGCGCGGCTGTACTCGATCGCCGTCGCTGAGCAGGCGCGCGGCCAGGGCGTCGGACGGGCGCTGGTGGCCGCCGCCGAGAAGGCCGCCTGGGCCGAGGAGCGTGCCTATATGCGCCTGGAGATCCGGCGCGATAACACCGCTTCGCAGGCGTTGTTCGAGGCTGTTGGCTACCGGCGCTTCGGGGTGCTCTCGGATTATTATGCCGACCACATGGAGGCGCTGCGCTACGAACGGCGGCTCTCGCCCGATTGCAAGCCTGCGCTCAGGCGCGTGCCGTTCTACGAGCAGACGCTCGACTTTACCTGCGGACCCTCCTCATTGATGATGGCGATGCAGGCGCTGCGGCCGGAGGTCGAGCTGACGCGCACGTTGGAGCTGCGGATTTGGCGTGAGTCCACCACCATCTTCATGACCTCGGGGCACGGCGGTTGCGGGCCCTTGGGGTTGGCACTGGCCGCTGAGGCGCGTGGCTTCGTCGCCGAGGTCTTCGTCAATGATCCCGGTGTGCCGCTGATCGATTCGGTGCGTAGCCCGGAGAAGAAGGAGCTAGACTCTAGTGTTGCGCAAAGTGCGCGATAGTGTACTATTATCTCATG
>NZ_JCAQIA010000057.1:0-15365 GCF_059621085.1 Halochromatium sp. NSM3
AGGGTGTTGCCTTTGGCGGCGGCGCCGTAGGCGGCGATGCGGCGGCCGGCGCGCTGGTGTTCGATCAGGTGCGCGAGCAGATCGTTCTTGACGCGGTTGGCGCGGGGCTGGAAGGCCTGGTAGGTGGCGAGGTCCAGCAGGCCCTGTTGGTGTTCAGTAGCAAGTAGGTCGGCCACGGCCTGGGTGTTGGGGCGCGGGTCGTCGGCGTGAATGCCGTAGACGCGCAGGCTGCCGCCATGGGTGGGCAGTTGTTCGACATCCCAGAGGCGCAGGTCCTGGGCTTGGAGGATGCGCTGGACCGCGTGCAGCGAGAGGTAGGAGAAGTGCTCGTGGTAGACGGTGTCGAACTGGTTGTGCGCGATCAGCTGCAGCAGGTGCGGGAATTCGAGTGTGACGGTGCCGCTGGGCTTGAGGGCGGCCTTGAGGCCGGCAGTGAAGTCGTTGATGTCCGGCACATGGGCGTAGACGTTGTTGCCGATGATGAGGTCGGCTTGCTGGCCTTGGGCGGCGAGTTCTTGGCCGAAGGCGCTGCCGAAGAAGTCGCGTCGCACGGGGATGCCTTGGGCTTCGGCGGCGGTGGCGGTGGCGGCGGTCGGCTCGATGCCGAGACAGGGGATGCCGGCTTGGACGAAGTTGCGTAGCAGGTAGCCATCGTTGGCGGCGACCTCAATGACCAGGCTGTCGGCGTTGAGGCCGAGGCGCTGGGTGATCATGGCGCTATAGTCGGCGGCGTGCTGCAGCCAGCTGCTGGAGGTGGAGGAGAAATAGGCGTAGTCGCTGGTGAAGAGTGCGTCGGCAGCGACGAAGTCTTGGGTCTGCACCAGCCAGCAGTGGTCGCAGACGAAGAGCTTGAGCGGGTAGCTGGTCTCGGGGCGCTTGAGGTCGTCGACGCTGAGGTAGGCATTGGACGGGGGCGCGAAGCCTAAGTCCAGAAAGACATGGCGCAGCGGGGTTTGGCAGTGGCGGCAGTTCATGCGGTGCGCCCGAGATCAAGTCCGATGAAGGCGGCGGTGATTGCCGCATGGGCCTGGTCGCGCGCGGAGCGTTCGCTGATCGGCAGTGGCCAGTCGATGGCGAGCGCGGGGTCGAGCGCGTTGAGGCCGCCTTCCGCGTCGGGCTGATAGGCGGCAGTGTGCAGGTAGAGCAGTTCGCACTGGTCGGTGAGGGTCTGAAAGCCGTGGGCGAAGCCTTCGGGGATGACCAGGCTGCGGTGATTATCGGCGCTCAGTTGCTCGGCGTGCCAGCGTCGGAAGGTGGGTGAGCCTTGGCGCAGGTCGACGGCGACATCGAAGACCTCGCCGCGCAGGCAGGTGACGAGCTTCATCTCGGCGTGGGGCGGATGCTGGAAGTGTAGGCCACGAACGGTGCCCGCTTTGGCGGTGAGCGTGCGGTTGATCTGGAGGATCTGGCGGTTGCCGAGGATGCTGCCGAGTTCTTGAGTGCAGAACAGACGCTCGAGGTAGCCGCGCTCATCGCCGATGGGATGGCGTTGGATAAGGCCCAGCCCGGCAATCGCTGTTGGATGGATGCTGAAACGCGACATGGCCATCAACCATCCGTCATGCATTGGTCGCTTGATGCCGCAGCCTGAAAAGCCGCGATATCTTGCCGGCAAAGCTCTGCCGCTGATTCGCCATTAGCTTGCCTGCGATACCAGTTCATCGTGCGCTGAAGACTCTCTTTCAGGGGCCAGCGTGGAGACACACCGAGCTGGTGCCGCACCTTGGCGATCTCCAACGCCAGCCAGCCGGCTTCATGCGGCCCTTGGATGTCCTCTTCCCAATGAATCTCACCCCGCTGGAACAGGTCACGGGCTTGGCTGATGAGCTGGCGAACGCTGACGGCTTCGTGCGTTTCTGGGCCGAAGTTGTAGGCATCGGCGAGTTCGGGTTGGTGCCAGAGTTGTTCGGCCAGGCGCAGGTAGCCGTGCACTGGTTCGAGGACATGCTGCCAGGGTCGGGTCGCATCCGGGCGCCGAACCTGTAGTGGAGTCTCGCTGCTCCAGGCGCGCACGGCATCGGGGATTAGGCGGTCTGCCGACCAGTCACCGCCGCCGATGACATTGCCGGCGCGGGCCGAGGCCACGGCAACGCCCTGCTCCTTGAGGAAAGCGGCGCGATAACTTGCAATGACCAGTTCCGCAGCGGCTTTGCTGGCGCTGTAGGGATCGTGACCACCGAGCTGATCCGTCTCGCGGTATGGAAAGGGCTGTTCGGTGTTGTGGTAGACCTTATCGGTGGTGATAGCCACAACGACGCGCGTACTTGGCAGGCCGCGAAGCGCATCGAGCAGATTGGCCGTCCCCTGGACATTGGTCGCGAAGGTGCCGAGCGGATCACGGTAGCTCGCCCTCACCAGCGGCTGTGCAGCAAGATGGAAGACGATCTGAGGATCGGCAAGGCGCACCAGCCCAGCCAAGGCTTCGGCATCTCGGACATCCTGAAGATGGCTCTCGCAGAGGTCCGCGATCCCGGCAAGTTGATAGAGGCTTGGATCCGTCGCGGGTTCAAGCCCAATGCCCGTGACCTGAGCGCCCAGCCGATGCAGCCAAAACGCAAGCCAACCGCCTTTGAATCCGGTATGGCCGCTGAGCAAGACGCGTTTGCCAGACCAGAAGGCTAGTCCCAGATCTTCCATGGCGCTCTCCCTTGCTCCCACAGTGACTCAAGATGGTTTTTGTCTCGCAAGGTGTCCATGGGCTGCCAGAATCCCTGATGCTCGAAGGCCATGAGCTGGCCATTGCTGGCGAGCGTTTCCAGTGGTCCACTCTCCCAGGAGGTCTGATCTCCGTCGATCAGATCGAGACAGCGCGGTGAGAGCACGAAGAATCCGCCGTTGATCAGCCCCCCGTCGCCTCGGGGTTTTTCGGTGAAGCCAGTCACTTGCCGACCCTTGCATTGCAGAGCACCGTAGCGGCCTGGCGGCTGCACGGCTGTCACGGTTGCGAGTTTCCCGTGGGATCTGTGGAAGCGGATCAGCGCGGCTATATCGACGTCGCTGAGGCCGTCGCCGTAGGTAAAGCAGAAGGCCTCATCCTGCTCGATGTACTCGCGCGCCCGTCGTAGCCGACCACCGGTGAGCGTGTCTTCACCGGTATCGACCAGCGTGACACGCCAGGGCTCTGCATGTTTATGATGCACTTCCATGGCATTGGTCATCATGTCAAAGGTGACGTCTGACATGTGCAGGAAATAGTTAGCGAAATACTCCTTGATCATGTACCCCTTATAGCCGCAGCAGATCACGAATTCGTTCACGCCATGGGCAGAATAGAGTTTCATGATGTGCCAAAGAATGGGTCTGCCTCCGATCTCGATCATCGGCTTGGGTTTGAGGTGGGTTTCTTCAGCGATGCGTGTTCCGAGACCGCCGGCTAATAGGAGGCATTTCATCGAATTATCTCACCGCCTTCACTTTCGCCGTTTGCGGTTGTGCTAGCTGCCTTTCCCAGCGTCGCTTTAGCAGATCTTTGATCTGAGTTTGCATGACTTTGAGCGGCCGCTTGGGCTTGAACAGGCGGCTCTCATAAAGCTTTGAAAGATCATCCAGATAATATTGGTAGAAGTCACTGCGGTCCAGCACTGACCCCTGCTCTCCAGTAATTCGCTCAGCCTGCGTCTCCTTGCGGCTAAGAAAATAGCGTCGGTAATAATGCACGTCTTTGATCTGCTGAAGCTTGCCAAACCAGAGCAAGCGACTAATCAAAACGTGATCACCTGAGATGGTATTCCGAAATTCAGCATCAACGAGATATTTTCTTGGAAACACCGAGTGAAATATTGTGCAATTAGCGAGCCGGACAATCGACTGTACATATCGCTGCAGCGCATCATCCTGACTGAAGTCATACAGCGCAGCTTCAACGATCTTTTTTTCTTCTACCCCATCAAAGACCGCATAAGGATAACCACAGACCATTGATAGAGAGGAATCCGCAGCAAGCCGCTCCGTGACTGCCTTCAGATAGCCCGCAGATAAGTAGTCATGGGCGCCAAGCCACATGAACAACTCTGATCTGCTATGTTCAAAAAGAAAAACGAAATTACCCCCTGCACCCACATTGTTCGGCTGACGAAAAATCTCGAAGCGTTCGTCGCCGGCAACTTCGTCTCGAATAATCTCAAGTGTCCGATCTGTTGAGCAATTATCCGAAATCAGGAATTTTACATCCTCGATGTCTTGTATCTTCAGTGAGTGAATCGTCTCCTGAATATAGTTTTCTTCGTTATAGACGGGAACGCCGACGCAGAGCTTATAGGTGCGCTGTTTACTCTGGAGTTGCGCTGGATCGTCAATCACGGTGGTTTTGCTCGACCGCGAACCGGACGACCGCCCCGCTTGGCCCCTTTGACCGAGATCACTCCAGATCGCTGCGTTGAGACTCTGCGTGATAAGCTGCGATTCTGGTTTGATAGTGACTTTCTTTCCTAGCCGTAGCGCAGCCAACGCCAGCATACACTCGCTTCCAATGCCTGCCTCGGGCAACTTGCGGCGCTGCGCCAGGCGTGCGAGTTCGACTTGCGGCTGTGCGTGGCGGCGTTGGGCGTTGAGTTGGATATCGGTCTCGAGCAGCAGCGCGCTTAGCCAGGCGTCGAGGTCGTCGGTGTTACCCCCAGCGCCGCCCGCTGCTCGCGGCGGGCACGCGTCGAAGCGGGCACAACTGGGCAGGAAGGGTCGTTCGCGCAGGGCGGCGGCCTGATCCTGTGCGTGGTGGCTGGGCGGCTGGGTTGAGCGCTCGCTAGAGGACGGCGTGGCTTGGGCGGCGTGCTCGCGCTGCGCTAACAGTGCGCTACTCAGCTGTCGGGCCGCCTGTGGCTCACCGAAGGCGCTCACCACCCGCAGGCGCAGCAGTTGCGTGGCGATGTGCTGATCCCCAGCAGCGGTTAGCTCCGCGAGTCGGGCGCGGCTGGCGCGGAGCTGCTGATACCGCTCGCTCAGTGGGCGCTCTGGGTCGAAGGCCGCGAGGGCGGCATCCAGGGCGGCGCTGTAGGCCTCGGGTAGCTCGGCGGCGGCATCGCGCCAGCCGGGCAGTAGCGCGGCAGCGAAGGGATAGCGGCTGAGTGCTTGCGGCCAGAGGGGTGCGGCAGGCATGGCGGGTGTGCTGGGTTTCATCAGTCAGTTGGGACCAACCGCCCCTGTTCGCGCAGCCAGGCGGCGCGGGAGGCTCGACAGGCAAACAGCGTCGCCGGTGTTTCGTCGTCGGCCTCTTCGGCAACGGCGACCAGGGCGTTGAGGGCCGGAATCAGCCGGTAGAGGTCGAGGCCGGCGGCCTGCAGGGCGGGGAGCGAGGGGTGTGTGCTGGGGAGCATGACGAGCGGATCATGCAGCGCATCGGCCTCAGCAGCCACAGAATGAGCCTCAACAGCAACGCTATCGGCTTCAGCAGCAAGGGCAGCCTGATCATCGGCAACCGGCTCGGGATCAGACTCAGGATCAGCCTCGGCGGCTTGCAGCCAGCGCGGATCGAGCGGGGTCTCGGCGCCGAGGCGAATGAGATCGAACGCGCCTTCGCTAGCCGCCCGCTTGAGCGCCGGCTGGACAGGTTGCGCCGGCGTTTCACTCGGCGTCGGCGTCTGGATCACCGCTTGCAGGCCATTGTCCGCCACCGAGCGCGCGAACAGGGGATGGGGGTTGAGGGCGGTCAGCTGCCCTGCTCCGTTCAAGCCCTGCGCCATGGCGAGCGCGTCAAGCCCGAGGCCGGTGTCGGCATCCAACAGGCGCAGGCCGGGTTGTATCAGCTGGCGCAGGAAGGCGTGCTCGGGTTCGGGCCAGGCTTCGTACTCCAGCAGCGTCAGGGTCACCGGATTGTCGAGGTCAGCCGGTACGTTGACCTGGAGACCGTTGCTGAGGTTGAGGATCCAGCAGGGCGGCACGGTTTGCTCAGCCATTCGGTTGGCGTGTGGGATGCGCAGCGAGCCAGGTCTCGAGGTCGGCGGTGGCGCTGAAGTCGAGCAGTGCTTCGATGAGGTCTTCGAGCTGGTCGACGGATAGCGCTTGGATGCGCGTTTGTTGCGTCTTACTCAGCGTGCCGAGGCGGCGGCGCAGGAGGCGCAGGGCCATCCGTTGGGCTTCGCGCTGGCGACCTTCTTGGCGGCCTTCCTCTCGGCCTTCTTCCTGCCAAATCGGCTGGTTCTTGGCGACAATCTCCCGATAGGCGCGGGTCTGTTCGAGTGGGGTCAGTTCACCGAGCATGCGGAGGATCTCCTCTAGGGTCTGGTCCTGAAAACGCGCCATCAGCCAGGATTGGAACACATCGAGACAGTGGCGGCGTGCGGTGTCGGACAGCGGGGCTTGTTGAATGTGACCATAGGCGATGGGGGCTTGTTCGCGCAAATGCTGTCGTCTTTCTGGGCCTGCACTTCGATCGCCCAGATCGCTTGCTTGGGATCGGCGGGAAGGACGACGCCGTCGATGCGCCGCTCCAGGGCTTTGACGTCGATGGCTTCGAAGTCGTAGGGGCCATCGATGCTGAGGCCATCGGTGAGCAGGCACAGGAACTCGGGGTCGGCGCCGAGAAGCAGATCGATCTGTTTGTCGGTGTGCATCTGCTCAGCGGTGGCCGATGGTGTTGAGGGCGGTCAGCTGCCCCTCACCGTTCAAGATCGTTGGACTCATCGACTGTAGTTCCGCTGGCAGAAGTCGGCCAGCCGCTGATGCCAGTCCATCAAGATCGGTGCTGCTTGGACAAGCTCGCTGAAAAAAAAGAATGGGCATCAAGCGGCTGACGTGATCCAAGGAATACGCCAAGTAGCCGCGCATGCGCTCGAGGTGTTCGAGTTTCTTGGCGATCAGTTGGAGATGTTGGGTCATCGCAGCAAGCGGCCTTCGCGCTGAGCAATCTCTGCAATGGGTGAGCGCTCTTCGACGCCGCGCACAATGAGGTCAACCGGTATGTCCAAGGTTTCTTCAAGCTCAATCTTACAGCAGAGTTCGTTGCGTAGTGCGTGATCTTTGGTCTCGACGAAGAGATCGAGATCGCCGCCTTTCTTGGCGTCATCGAGCCTTGAGCCGAACAGCCATATCCGCGACGCTCGCCCTAAATGGCGCTGGACGCTCTGAACGATGGTCTGTGTTTGTGCATCTGTCAGGCGCATGGCGGCTTCAAGCGTCGATGGTCCCTGGAGGCCGGTGTTGAGGTGAAGGCTCTGTCAAGTCCCGGGTTCTGGTGCTCTCTATTGTGTGCCGATTAACCGCTTCCGTTTAGGACGTGATCCAGCGTCACCGCAGGCCGGTCGGGGAAGGCGCTGAGCGGCAGCTGTGAGCGTGCGGCAGCGATGTCGCGCGCGTCGGCATAGCAGGTCTCGTACAGGTCGTTGAGATAAGGTCTAAGGCTCGGACTGTCATCCAGTTCATCGCGAATCTGTTTGCGAAAGCTGGTGATCTCGGCACGCCAATGGTTGCCGTTGCGAGGCGCTTCATCCGTCCAATACTCAAGCTTGAGGAGGTGCACAAGCAGTTGCCGGAGCAACTGTTTCACTGTGCGCTTTTCTCGGAGACTCAAATCATCGATCTCCTCGAGCAGATGGGTGACATCAATGGCGGCAAAGTCACCCTGCGCAAGCTTGTTGCGCGTGTCTTGTAGCCATAGCGCGTAATCCGCTTCATACGCAGCGGTGGCTCTCTCATGGTGATCGCGCAATGGACTGTGCATCGTCAGGGTATTCCGTTGGCCTCGATCAGGTTGAGTGTCCAGTGTGCAGCCCTTTTAAGGTGCATAAAAACAACATTTAAGATCAGCCGGTTACGATATCAGAGTGGATCTTACAGCCATCGAATCCAGCGATCTCCTACAAGCACTTCGAAGAAAAATCAGGGGCTTGCAGCTGGACACATTTCGCCACCTTAAAAGGGCTGGTGTCCAGTGGTGTGGTATGGGCATCGGTTGCGGGGACATCGATTAGTCGCTTCCAGGCTCGGGCCAGTAGTCCTCGTCGAGCAGTTGCTCGAGGGTAAAAGGGGGTGTCTCGGGAAAGGTTGTGATCGGCAAGCCGGTTTCATCCGCGGCTTCCTGACGGGCGCGCGGGTAGGTGTCCACAAGGGCGGTCGGCAGGGTGGATTTCAGGCTTGGACTGTCTCTGAGCAACAGTTTGATATCGTTGCGCTGGGTGATAATGGTCACTGACCAGCTCCGCGAGCGCTTGTCTGGCTGATGTTCGAGCTTGAGCAGATGCATCATGAGCACGATCAGGCGGTTGCGCAATTGCCGGCGCTCGCTGCGACGCATCCCCTCAAGCTCCTCAATCAGTTGCTCTCGATCTAGGCGTTCGAGCTGACCCCTACGCAGGTGGCTGACCTGGGTCTGAAGCCAGCGCAGGTAGTCGGTGTCGTCGTGGTGGGCGGTCTGCATGATGAGGGGCGTTCGTTTCGATTGGACTGTCGAAGTCTAGCCTACATTTTTCGGTGAATGAAGCGAGTTCGCTGCAATACCGAGTGAGGGACTGGTTTTAAATCGACGGGAGGCGCTAAAACTTGGAAACCCGCAGCCTTCAGCTTCGCCTCACCATCTTGTATCTCCTTGAATAGATCATCGAGGTCGTTGCCATACTGAGCGCCAATCTCATCTTTGATAGCATGGATTTCCACCATAATTTCATCAGTCATCAAGCTGTCCTCCAAGAAGTTCTTCAGGCGTACAGATGATCGGAAGAAACAATCCCCGTTGCTCAAAAGATTCCGCGATCTTTTCCTGGATCACTGGATTGGCAATATGACGACAATTCCAGGTTAAAAGAAAATCAACGCGATGCAGCGTCGAAATCGTGATATGAAGCGCATCTTCAATGGCCTTGGCAGGAATAATGGTTTGTTCAATGAGTGATTCCGCCAAACGAATCATGTCCTGCGTGACCGCGAGCACGGGCATCCCCTCAAGGGCTGCAAGCCGCCTTTGCGCAGCGACCGGATCGCCAGCGGCGCACTCTTGCCAGACTCGCTGAGAAATCACCAGTTCATAGTCAGAACGCCTCTCCCACCAAGCCAGCGTCATTTGCTGATGTGCGGCGCCAATAATGGTTCTGCTAGGGCGTGCCGTCAGATAGCTGATGACCGAGGTTTCGATGTAGAGTTTGCGCTTCATGCTTGCAGTGGCACTCAGGATGCGCTGTGGCTGGCAGCGAACAGGGGATGGGGGTTGAGGGCCATGGCGAGCGCGTCAAGCCCGAGGCCGGTGTCGGCATCCAACAGGCGCATGCCGGGTTGGATGAGCTGGCGCAGGAAGGCGTGCTCGGGCTTGGGCCAGGCTTCGACCTCCAGCAGTGTGAGGGTGACTGGGTTGTCGAGATCGGCCGGAACGTTGACCTGGAGGCCGTTGCTGAGGTTGAGGGTCCAGTGTCCAGTGGGGCGGCACGGTTTGCTCAGCCGTTCGGTTGGCGTGTGGGATGCGCGGCGAGCCAGGTCTCAAGGTCGGCGGTGGCGCTGAAGTCGAGCAGTGCTTCGATGAGGTCTTCGAGCTGGTCGACGGATAGCGCTTGGACATGCACTTGTTGCGCCTTACTCAGCGTGCCGAGGCGACGGCGCAGGAGGCGCAGGGCCACCCGTTGGGCTTCGCGCTGACGCCCTTCTTGGCGGCCTTCCTCTCGGCCTTCCTGCCGGCCTTCCTCTCGGCCTTCCTCCAGCCAAATCGGCTGGTTTTTTGCCACAATCTCCCGATAGGCACGGGTCTGTTCAAGGGGAGTCAGTTCACCGAGCATAACGAGGATCTCCTCTAGGGTCTGGTCCTGAAAGCGCGCCATGAGCCAGGATTGGAACACATCGAGACAGTGGCGGCGGGCGGTGTCGGACAGCGGGGCTTGTTGAATCTGACCATAGGCGATGGGTGCTTGTTCGCGCAAGCGCGCAGGGTCTTCGATCAGATAGGGCAAGAAGGTGGCCAGCAAGGGGTGCTCGGGCTGGGTCTGGCTGAGCTGCTTGAGTACACCGACGAGATAGACACGGCGGATCGGGAGTGCCGGATCGCGGGCGATGGCGCTGTGCCAAGGTTCGGTCTTCGGGTCGTGCTCGGGGCTGAGGAACAGCAGCAGTCCGCACACGGGTTGCTCGGGGCGACGCTCGCCGAGCAGGCCCATGTCGATCAGCAGGCGATGGTAGATGCTGTTGTCTTTCTGGGCCTGCACTTCGATGGCCCAGATCGCTTGCTTGGGTCGGCGGGAAGGACGACGCCGTCGATGCGCCGCTCCAGGGCTTTGACGTCGATGGCTTCGAAGTCGTGGGGGCCATCGATGCTGAGGCCATCGGTGAGCAGGCACAGGAACTCGCGGTCGGCGCCGAGGAGCAGATAGGATCAAGGGCGGCGCTGTAGGCAACAGGCAGCATCGCCGCAGAGGCGCGTCAATTAGGCAGAAGTGCGGCTGCGAAGGGATAGCGGGCAAGTGCTTGGGGCCAGAGCGGGGCTATTGGGGCCTTGGGGGACATGTCGATGAGCATCAATCTTTATTGTTTGAGTGCCTGTTCCAGCGTCTGCCAGGGCTGCTCGGGAAAGGTATTCAGCGGCAGTTGCGATCGCGCTGCTGCGATGTCGCGTGCGTCTGTGTAGCAGGTTTCATAAATGTCGTTGATGTAGGCCTTCAAACTCGGGCTGTCTTCTAGCTCACGGCGCGCCAGCTTGCCACGGGTCTCTTGCAGCCAGAGAAAATAATCGGCGTCATAGGCCGGTGCTGTGTCGTCGGTTTCTCGCAATAGACTGTGCATGGTCGGGGCAGGAAGGCGTTGATGTTCACGCGGGCGTTGCATTAGGTGGATCGGATCAGCCGCCCCTGTTCGCCCAGCCAGGCGGCGCGGGTGTCGCCACAGGCAAAGAGGATAGCCGGTTCTTCGTCTGTTGCTAACGCGACTAAGGCATTCAGCGCCGGGATCAGTCGGTAGACGCCAAGGCCGGCGGCTTGCAGGTCGGCCAGGGCGGCGCTGTCGCTGGGCAGCATGAGCAGCGGGTCGGCCTGTTGCAGCCAGCGCGGGTCGAGCTTGGTGGTGGTGCCGAGTCGGATCAGGTCGAAGGTGCCTTCGTCAGCGGCCCGCTCGGGTGCCGGTTGGGCCGGCGTTTGATTTGGCGTCGGCGTCTGAATCACAGCCTGCAAGCCATTGTCTGCCACCGAGCGCGCGAATAGGGGATGAGTGTTGAGGGCGGTCAACTGCCCTGCTCCGTTCAGGCCTTGGGCCATGGCGAGCGCGTCAAGTCCCAGGCCGGTGTCGGCATCCAACAGGCGCATCCCGGGTTGGATGAGCTGGCGTAGGAAGGCGTGCTCGGGCTCGGGCCAGTCTTCATACTCGAGCAGCGTCAGGGTGACCGGGTGGTCAAGGTCGGCTGGGACGTTGACCTGGAGGCCGGTGTTGAGGGTCCAGTGGGGCTGCATCGGTTGGTTGGATGACGGTTAGGGTTTGCTTACGCCAGCGCTGCCGACTCATGAAGTGCTGAGGCCATCTTGCGATAGCGGCGTTCGGAGAGCGCTTCCTCAACAAGTGGAAGACCTCTCTTTTTGATCCAGCTCAACAATCTTTTTTTGCCGGGAATTTCGGTTTCTGCGGCGGCTTGCTCGGCAATTCCGCGCAGTCGGGCGACGGGGTCGTCCTCGGCAACTGCATATGCACCAATATCAGAGAGAAACACCAGCCTGGACATCATCAGGGACCAACTCGCTAACTCCACCTGACGCTCAAGACTGCCTGTGGTCTGGTAGCGCAAATCGCTCGGTTCAGGCTCGGGTGGGGCTGATACCTGCAAGCGACGTTTCGTCCACCAGAGAAGATGCAGTCCGCTGGTCCATTGCCCGCCACGTTGGGTGCATCGGCGCACATAGGCCCGGCCAAGGGTCAGCATCGCCAGCTCCGCTCGGAAGGTATCCAGTGCGTGAAGTTGCGCGAGTGATTCGATTTTGGTGCCATATTCGCCATAGTCGGCAACCGCCTCCCCCACTTTGTCGTGTCGGATGAAGGCCGCTGAGGCAGCAATATGCTCATCTCCACTCACGGGCTCTTGATCTGATAGCTTCTGGACTTGCTGCGCACATGTGAACACCTGTTGATGTCGATCGCTAAACATCTGCGCAGAGTCCAGCAGGAGATCTTTGCGCAAGTGCCTAGCACAGGTCGTTTCCTCAGCCCGCAGGAGCACGACGCGCTGCTCAGTACAAAAGCCCATCGACAGTCCGACAGCACCATGCTGTAGGGCGTTGTGCCAACAGTTGGCACATGAGGCAAGGACTTGGGGGTGCATGGCAACGCCTAAGTGGTTTGGAAGACCTGATCGACTATCTGGCGAAGCGTTTGTGCAGTCGCGTCTCCTGACGCAGTAAAGTCTGCCAGATGCTCCTGCCATTCCTCGACATATTGCCGCGCCCGCATAACCTCAAAAGCGCTTGGCCATTCGGCGTCACCCTTTCCATGTCCGCGTAAAAGCTGGAGCAGTTCCTTTCTGGAGCGATGAGCGATCCCAAGCGCCCGCCAGTGCTTAGGGTGGGCGATATAGATTTTGCCTTCAGTCCCTGTGAAATGGCTTGCCAGGTTGCGATCTTCAGATGCAGAGAGGTAGGGTGTCTCGCGGCCATGCCCCTCCAGGTAAAGAACGTGTCTCACAATGGAGCGGCTCGCTTGCGGATAAGGCAGACTCGCACCGTCCGACTGATCACCCCGGTATAAAGGGTCCCGGGTCAGTTTCCAGGATGCCTTAGGCATGGATCAACCGTCCTTGTTCGCGCAGCCAAGTCGCGCGGGACGCTCGACAGGCAAACAGCGTAGCAGGTTTTTCCTCGTCTGCCTCTTCGGCGACGGCCACCAGGGCGTTGAGGGCCGGAATCAGCCGGTAGAGGTCGAGGCCAGCGGCCTGCAGGTCAGGGATCGAGGGGCTTGTGCTGGGGAGCATGACGAGCGGATCATGCAACGCATCGGCCTCAGCAGCAACAGAATGAGCCTCAACAGCAACGATATCGGCTTCAGCAGCAATGGCAGCCTGATCATCGGCAACCGGCTCGGGATCAGCCTCGGCGGGTTGCAGCCAGCGCGGATCAAGCGGGGTCTCGGCGCTGAGGCGAATCAGATCGAAGGCGCTTTCTGCTGCGGCTCGCTTGGGTGCGGGTTGGGCCGGCGTCTGGCTCGGCGTCGGCGTCTGGATCACCGCCTGCAAGCCATTGTCCGCCACCGAGCACGCGAACAGGGGATCGGGGTTGAGGGCGATCACCTGACCTGCTCCGTTCAGACCCTGGGCCATGGCGAGCGCGTCAAGCCCCAGCCCGGTGTCGGCATCCAAGAGGCGCATGCCGGGTTGGATGAACTGGCGCAGGAAGGAATGCGCGGGCTCGGGCCAGTCTTCGTACTCCAGCAGCGTCAGGGTGACCGGGTTGTCCAGATCAGCCGGGACGTTGACCTTGAGGCCGTTGCTGAGGTTGAGGGTCCAGTGGGGAGGCACGGTTTGCTCAGGCGTTGGGTTGGCGTGTGGGATGCGCGGCAAGCCAGGTCTCAAGGTCGGCGATGGCGCTGAAGTCGAGCAGCGCTTCGCCGAGGTCTTCAAGCTGGTCGACGGGCAGCGCCTGCACGCGCGCTTGTTGCGACTTGCTTAGCGTGCCGAGACGGCGGCGCAGTTGGCGCAGGGCCATCCGTTGGGCTTCGCGCTGGCGGCCTTCCTCCAGCCAAAGCGGCTGGTTTTTCGCCACAATCTCCCGATAGGCGCGGGTCTGTTCAAGGGGAGTCAGTTCACCGAGCATGACGAGGATCTCCTCTAAGGTCTGGTCCTGAAAACGCGCCATCAGCCAAGATTGGAAGACATCGAGACAGTGGCGGCGGGCTGTGTCGGACAGCGGGGCTTGTTGGATCTGACCATAGGCGATGGGTGCTTGTTCGCGCAAGCTCGCGCGGTCTTCGATCAGATACGGCAGGAAGGTGGCGAGCAAGGGGTGCTCGGGCTGGGTCTGGCTGAGCTGCTTGAGCACCTCGATGAGGTAGACGCGGCGGATCGGGAGTTCGGGATCGCGGGCGATGGCGCTGTGCCAGGGTTCGGTCTTCGGGTCGTGCTCGGGGCTGAGGAACAGGAGCAGGCCACAGACGGGTTGCGCGGGGCGGCGTTCGCCGAGCAGGCCCATGTCGATCAGCAGGCGATGGTAGATGCTGTCGTCTTTCTGGGCCTGCACTTCGATCGCCCAGATCGCTTGCTTGGGGTCGGCGGGGAGCACGACGCCGTCGATGCGCCGCTCCAGGGCCTTGACGTCGATGGCTTCGAAGTCGTAAGGGCCATCGATGCTGAGGCCATCGGTGAGCAGACGCAGGAACTCGCGGTCGGCGCCGAGGAGCAGATAGATCTGCTTGTCGGTGTGCATCTGCTCAGCGGTGGCCGATGGTGTTGAGGGCGGTCAGCTGCCCTGCTCCGTTCAGGCCCTGGGCCATGGCAAGCGCGTCAAGCCCCAGGCGGGTGTCGGCATTCAACAGGCGCATGCCGGGTTGGATGAGTTGGCGCAGGTGACCGCTCAACATCGCATTGATCGTCGAGCGCTAAAGGCAACGGTAGCGGGCAAGGCTTTCAGGCGCGAGGTCTTCGCCCTCGGGCCAGCAGAGGGCGCCGAGCGGATCAACCCCTACCTGGCGAAAATAGCGTTCTTGGCGAAGCCGCCAATAGGCCTCACGGCGCTGGATCAGCGGATCAAGGTCGATCACCCAGCGTTCTCCACCGGCGAGCGCGACCTGTAGACGTCGTTGTTCAAGTGGTTCCGCCTGAGTCACACGTGGCCAAGGGGTTTCAACCGCTAAGCTCATCCCATTTCTCCTGCAACTCGGTCTGGTTGTCGCAAATAAAGCGCTGAATCTTCTTCGCTTGCGCGGGCGGCATCTGCCCTGCCATCAATTCGCCGTTATCAAGCCGAAAAGCGCCAGCATAGTCGCCATACATGGCGTGGCAATGCGGCACACCATGATCGTCCATGTACAGGTAGATCGAGATGCCGAAAAAGAAGGCGATTCTAGGCATCGATGGTGTCTTCGGTGGCTGTGATGATCGCATCAGCCGACATCAGCCGCCCCTGTTCGCGCAACCAGCCAGCGCGGATCGAGCGGGGTCTCGGCGCCGAGGCGAGCGCATCGAGCCCCAGGCCGGTGTCGGCATCCAAGAGGCGCATGCCGGGGTGGATGAGCTGGCGCAGGAAGGCGTGCTCGGGTTCGGGCCAGGCTTCGTACTCCAGCAGCGTCAGGGTCACCGGATTGTCGAGGTCAGCCGGTACGTTGACCTGGAGACCGTTGCTGAGGTTGAGGATCCAGCAGGGCGGCACGGTTTGCTCAGCCATTCGGTTGGCGTGTGGGATGCGCAGCGAGCCAGGTCTCGAGGTCGGCGGTGGCGCTGAAGTCGAGCAGTGCTTCGATGAGGTCTTCGAGCTGGTCGACGGATAGCGCTTGGA
>NZ_JCAQIA010000058.1:0-13810 GCF_059621085.1 Halochromatium sp. NSM3
GACTACTACTACAAGCCGCACCTGTCGGTGTCCGTTTCCAGCAAGTCACGTGCTGATCTGATCATTGCCAAAGGGCCCGATCGCGCGCAGCTGCTGAACGTGGACTTGCGCGCACGTACCCAGGTGCTTGGCCTCGATCGTCAGAAAAAACGGCTATTAACCAGCAAAGGCAAGGGCGAGTACAGCAAGGTCGAGTACACCAAGTTGGTGCTTGCGACGGGCGCGGTGCCGCTCCGTCTCTACGATCGTCGTATCCAGCAGCATATCCATCAGTTGAATGACCTGGATCAGTATGAGTCACTGACACAATTGCTCAACAGCGGTAGCAAGCGGGTACTGATTCTAGGTGCCGGCTTGATCGGATGTGAATTGGGCGATCACCTTGCTCGTGCCGGGCATGAGGTCGCGATCAACGATAGAGCCCGGTACTTGCCGTCGTCCGTGGTGTCCGAGGGTATTTCCACCTACGTTCACGATCGATACGTGCAGAACGGTATCGAGTTCTTACTCGGCACCACGATGAACGCTGTCGCCAAAGAAGACGGTGGGTTGCAGATCCAGTTCGAGGATGGGCGCACCCTAGAGCGCGACGTCGTGATCTCGGCGATCGGCCTGAAGCCCAACGTTGATCTTGCAGCCCGAGCGGGCCTTGATGTTGGCCAAGGTATCAATGTCGATGACACCATGTGCACCAGCGACCCGGATATCTACGCTGTCGGTGACTGTGCTGAACACAAGGGGCAGGTGTTTTCATTCGTCGAGTGTATCAATCGCCAGGCTGCCGTGATCGTGGATCAGCTTTGTGGTGAAGGCAAGCAGGGCTTCGAGTCACGTATGTGTATAGGCAGCATCACCGCCTTTTTGCCTGTTGGCAGTTCCTGTTTGCGCCCTCGCCGCGCCGGTCCGGGCAATCATGTAGAGCCATCTAATCCTCCTGGACACCTCGCTAAGGTGGTAACACTACCGATCAAGGTGAAAGATGACGACGGAGAGAAAGCGAAGGCTCTGAGAGAGGGCGCTACCGGGTCCGCTAGCTGATGAAAAAGCCGGGGCTGGTGGCGAAGCGGAAGACCCGCAGGTCACGCCGGCCGTCTTCGAGCTGCTGGCCATGATCTCCGGCCGCTGCCTGAGGCCATCGCTGCTGGCTGGGTCAGCGGCTGCGCGCTGGCCGAGCCAGGCTGAGCGCGATGGCAGACAGTCCCTTCGATCGCGCGATGCTGAACCGCCTGTACCGCTATTGTCTGGCCCTGACCAAGCACGAGGCCGCCGCCTACGACCTGCTCCAGGACGGACTGGAGCGCTACCTATGCTCGACCCCGGCCGCTGCGCGCGATCCAATGGCGCTGCTGCGCCGTATTCTACGACATCGCTTCATCGACGGACTCCGCAATCAGGGTGAGCAGCTGCTCAGCGAGGCGACGTCGATCGAGCCCGAGTGTCTCGCGACCGGCTTCGGCTCCCTGGAGGACACCGCCATCGCCACCCAAACCGGATGGCGCAGATCGCCGATGAGGTCTCGGGGCAGCATCTGTACCTGAAGCCGCTCGAGGTAGAAGCGGCCGACCTGGATCAGGTGCGCAGGTATCTCAGCCAGCTCGACTTTCGCCCGCTCGCGAGCGACGCGCCGGTGCTGGCCGACCTCAGCCTGCAGGGCGGGCGATACTGTTCGATCCAGGGCGTACCAGCCGCCCAACTGCGCCTGCGCCCCGACGCGAGCCAAGGCGAGGCGAGGCGAGCGGCGAAGGCGATGGGGTACAGGCGCTGTATCAGGCCCGCTACGATCCCGAGCGCCATGGCCCCCCTGCCCCCCTGCCCCCCTGCCCGACCGCGACAGCGGCGAGTCGCCGGTGCGGCTTCGCGCGCGCGGACTCACCGTACTGCTGTGGGTCGAAGGCGGTGTGGTGTTCGCGCTGGTGCGCGACGATTGAATCCAGGCGATTGAATCCAACAGCGTCCGTCGCCAGACCACAATCCTGATCAACCCGATCGCCCGATGACCTCTAGACCGTGCAACCTTGCTCTCCTGTGCGCCTGATCGCGTTGCCAGCTGCCCATGGCTCCGCCTTTCAAAGGTTGGATCAAACAGCCGTCGGCGCGATGCATGCCGGCGCCGATGGCTGGAGCAGCAAACGAGGCCGGGGCTTACCTGCGGAGATGGCATCATGACGACCCACACCGGACGGTTGACGACCGCCGCTTATCTGCTCGCGCTCACGCTTGCACTGCTTGCCGCCACCCAGTCTAGGGCGGCCGAGTCAACCGAGGCCATCCCCACCCACTCGGCCGAGCTGCAACAGCGGCTCGATGCCGCGCTCGCGGCCAAGGGATCGGACTATGTGCCGCGCACCGAACATCTGCACCCAGACGGCCGACCGCGCTTTACCAACCGCCTGATCCTGGAGAACTCTCCGTACCTGCTGCAGCACGCCCACAACCCGGTGGACTGGTACCCCTGGGGACCGGAGGCGTTCGAGCAGGCCCGGCGCGAGAACAAGCTGGTGTTCCTCTCCATCGGCTACTCCACCTGTCACTGGTGCCATGTGATGGAGCGCGAGAGCTTCGAGGATCTCGCCATCGCAAAGCTGCTCAATGAGCATTTCATCGCCATCAAGGTCGACCGCGAGGTCCATCCGGATGTCGACCAGATCTACATGACCGCCGTCGAGCTGCTCGCCGGGCGCGGCGGCTGGCCGATGTCGAGCATCTTGACCCCAGACGGCGACACCATTGATGGCGGAACCTATTTCCCACCCGCCGAATTCACCCGACTGCTGGAGCGCGCTAGAGACCTTTGGCAAGGGCAACCGGACGCGCTGCGCGCCCAGGCGGAACAGGTCGCCCGGGCCGTACGCAGGGCACTCGACACCCAAGGCCAGGCTGCGGCGCTGGATGATGCGATCATCGATCAGGCCGTGGCCGAGCTGCTCGCGCGCCACGACGAGCTGCAGGGCGGCTTCGGCCATGCGCCCAAGTTCCCGCAAGAGCCAAAACTTGGACTGCTGCTCGATCAGGCCCTGCGCACCGGCGACGACGCGGCGCTCAACGCCGCCATCTTCACCCTCAAGCGCATGGCGCGCGGCGGCATCCACGATCAGGTTGGCGGCGGTTTCCACCGCTACGCCATCGACAACGACTGGCTGGTGCCGCACTTTGAGAAGATGCTCTACAACCAGGCCCAGCTCGCACGGGTCTATTTGGCCGGCTGGCGGCTCATCGCTGATCCAGACCTCGCCCGCGTCGCCCGTCGCACCCTGGACGACGTACTGCGCGACATGACCTCGCCCGAGGGCGGCTTCTACTCGGCCACCGACGCCGACAGCGACGGCGACGAGGGGCGCTTCTTTCTCTGGACGCCAGCCGAGCTGCGCGCCGCCTTGCCGGCCGAGGATGCCGAGCTGGCGATCCGCTACCATGGGGTCAGGGAAACGGGCAACTTCGAGGGACGTAACATCCTGCACGTACCCGTCGCCCTCGAGGCCTTCGCCGCAGCCGAAGGCGTTTCTCCTGCCGACTTGCAACAGCGCCTGGCGCAGATCCACGCAGCTCTATACCAGGTGCGCGAGGAGCGCCCGCATCCGCACCGCGATGAGAAGATCCTGACCGCCTGGAACGGCATGATGATCAGCGCCCTGGCCGAAGCAGGCGCGGCACTCGAGGAGACTCGCTATCTGGCCGCCGCCGAGCGTGCCGCAGACCTGCTCTGGGCCAAGGCCCGCCCCGCGCCCGGCCAGCTCACCCGGGTCTATCTGGACGGCCGCGCGAGCCAGCCGGCGCTGCTTGAGGACTACGCCTTCCTCGGCGCGGGCCTGATCGCCCTCTACGACGCCAGCGCCGATCCGCGCTGGCTGGAACGGGCGCGTGGGCTGGCGGATGCGCTCTGGAGCCGCTTCGCCGACCCCGAGGGCGGCGGGCTCTTCATGAGCGAGGCGAGCACCGACACCCCGCTGATGGCCCGCCCCAAGGATCTCAGCGACGGCGCCATGCCGTCAGCAACCTCTGCGGCCCTGCACCTGCTCGCCGCGCTGGACCAGCGCACCGATGACCTCCGCTATGGCCAGCGCGCTCGCGAACTGCTGAGCGCCGTCTCGGGCCGGGTGCAGCGAACGCCCAGCGCCTATCCATCGCTACTGACGGCGCTGAATCGCTTGCGCCAGGGCGACACCGGACCACAGCAATACGCCGCCCGTGGCGCGGTTCGGCTGCAGGGCGAGGTGACCCGCACGGGCGGCTCAACAACCCTGCAGCTTAAGCTCGACATGGCCCCCGGCTGGCACATCAATGCCCACGAGCCGCTACAGCAGGCGTTGATCGCGACCCAACTGCGCCTGCCCGAGGCCGAGCAGGCCTGGCGCATCGACACGCTGGACTACCCGCGCGCGCAGATCCTGAGGCTCGGCTTCCAGCGCGAGGCGCTGGCCGTGTACGAGGGTCAGACGCAGATCGCCGCAACGCTGATCCCCGTGTCGGAATCTCCGTCGAACGACGCCGGCCAGACCAGCGCCTGGCTGCCGGTGGAGCTGCGCCTGCAGGCCTGCAGCGATGAGCGCTGCCTGCCACCGGAGACGCGGGTGCTGCAGATCCCGACGGACCTGGGCCGGTGATCCTAAATCCGCAGCCTGCCAAGGAGCGGCGACATGTCGGATTGCCCGCCGACATTGAGCACTGGTGCGTCGGAGCCGATCCGGGTCGCCGTCATCGGCAGCAACGGGGCTGGCGATTCAACAGCGCCTCACCGCATCGCCATCTGAATCCGCCCACTTCAGGCCAGGTCACGCCTTGAGATGATGCAGAAGAAACAGGAAATGATGGAGGAGCACATGACCAAGATGGAAAACCACATGGCCAACATCGAAGCCCTGTTGCGCGAGCTGGTGGAGCTGAAAAAGGCCAAGTAGCGACCGATGGATCAAGCCGGCGGCAAAGGTGTGCCGGTGGGCCCGGGCCACTCGATTGGCTGGACGTCACGTTCTCTTGCAATCTCAGATGACAGCTTTGTCATGGTCCGGTCAGCAGCCTATCCGTGGCGTGGCGCCACACTTGTCCGCAAGAACAGGAGGTTTTTAGTCGCCCTCAAGGCAAGCGCCGGGACTGCGCTCAACCACAACGACGAGAGAACACAATGAACCTGACACTGCGATCCGCCACTATTCTACTGGCATTCGTTGCCACCACCGCAGCCGCCGATGACGTCTACAAGGGCCTCGCCGAGGGAAACCCGGAGCTAGGCGAACCGCATCCGCAGACCGACTCGGCGACCAATCTCGAGGCCAGGAAGAAGGGCACGGACGAGATCGACATGCATCATGGCCTCTCCGAGGGTAATCCGGACCTGTCCCAGCCGCCAGGCTCGACTGACAAGTCCGGTGCGTCCCCAAACCACAGTGATATTGACATGCATAGCGGCTTTTCCGGCAACCCGGATCTGTCTCCGCCGCCGCCACAGCACTGAGACCTTGCACCGAGGCCGACGCGCTCATGACCCCGCCCGGGTCACGCGCGGCCTCTCATTCCAACCACGGAGGCAAGCATGTTCGGAACAGAGCACATGGGTATCGGCATGGGCTGGGGCGGTCTCTGGATGATCGGCATCTGGCTGATCCCGATCGTCTTGGTCGTGCTACTGCTGCGGTGGTTCGGTGATCGCCGTCAGGAGCCTAAACCCCATGACGAAGATGGCGCCCGAAGCATTCTGGATGCCCGCTTCGCCCGCAGCGACATCGACGCTGCGGAATACGAGGAACGAAAGCGGGCGCTGGACGCGTGAAGCAATGCTGGCGGCGTCCCACGCCGGGTGTCGCTTAAGGGGCGCTGAACGGTCTCGGGACCGCGCGTCGGCACCTTCGTCCGCCAACCGCAGGGTTGCTGCACCAAGTGGATTGAACAGTTTCCGAATCCTCGCGAGAGGTCAGCCCGATGACAACGACTGCCAGCCCTTCCAGGTCGAGCGAGACCGCTTCCCGTGACCCTGTCTGCGGCATGCAAGTGCCGGCCGATGCGCCGCTGCGACTCGAGCACGCCGGCGAGACCTATCGCTTCTGCAGTCGCCACTGCCTGGACAAGTTCGCGGCCGACTCAGAAGGCTATCTCAAGTCACCGGCCGCCGAGCCCGCATCCGAGGCGTCTGACGGACACGGCAGCGCCGCACCATCTTGCTGCAATCACGACAGCCACGGAGCTAGCGCGCCGCATCAGGGGCACGCCGAAGCGGGCACCGAATATGTCTGCCCGATGTGCCCCGAGGTCCGCGAGCCGGCACCCGACGCCTGCCCCTCCTGCGGTATGGCCCTGGAGCCCGAGACACCGCTTGTGCCGACGACCCGCACCGAATACACCTGCCCGATGCACCCGGAGATCGTACAGGAAGGCCCCGGCAGCTGCCCCAAGTGCGGCATGGCGTTGGAGCCGAGCACCGTCGCCGCCGATGCGGGGCCGGACCCGGAGCTGATCAACATGAGCCGGCGCTTTTGGGTCAGCGCGGCGCTGGCGCTGCCGGTGCTGCTGCTAGCCATGGTTGCCGATCTCGCTCCCGGCTGGCTGCCTGCCGGCCTCTCCATGCGCACTGTGCAGTGGATCGAGCTGGTGCTGGCGACGCCGGTGGTCCTGTGGGGCGGTTGGCCATTGCTGGTGCGCGGCTGGCGCTCGGTGGCGACCTGGAACCTCAACATGTTCACGCTGATCGGCCTCGGCGTCTCGGTCGCCTGGGGCTACAGCCTGGTGGCGCTGCTCGCGCCGCAGCTGTTTCCGCCGAGCATGCGCCTGGCCGACGGCAGCGTGCCGGTCTATTTCGAGGCGGCGGCGGTCATCACCACCTTGGTGTTGCTCGGGCAGGTGCTGGAGCTGCGCGCCCGCAGCAGCACCAATGCCGCGATCCAACTGCTGCTCGGGCTCGCGCCCAACAGCGCGCGGCGGGTGCGCGACGACGGCAGCGAAGAAGATATCCCGCTCGATCAGGTGCAGCCCGGCGACCGCCTGCGGGTGCGCCCCGGCGAGAAGGTCCCGGTGGACGGCAGCGTGATCGGCGGCGGCAGCCATGTCGATGAGTCCATGGTCACCGGCGAGCCGATGCCGGTGGCCAAGGCTGAGGGCGACCGGCTGATCGGCGCAACCCTGAATGACACCGGCAGTCTGTTGCTGCGCGCCGAGCGCGTTGGCGCCGACACCCTGCTTGCGCAGATCGTGCGCATGGTGGCCGAGGCGCAGCGCTCCCGCGCGCCGATTCAGCGTCTGGCCGATGTGGTCGCGGCCTGGTTCGTGCCCGCTGTCGTCCTGGTGGCCGTCGTCGCCTTCTCGGTCTGGCTCGTTTGGGGGCCGGAACCGCAACTGGCGCATGCCCTGGTCAATGCCGTCGCGGTGCTGATCATCGCCTGTCCCTGCGCGCTCGGCCTGGCCACGCCGATGTCGATCATGGTCGGCACCGGCAAGGGCGCGAGCATGGGCGTGCTGATCAAGAACGCGGAGGTGCTGGAGGTGCTCGAACGGGTGGACACCCTGGTGGTGGACAAGACCGGTACCCTGACTCAAGGCCACCCCGCGCTGGTCTCGATCCAGGCCGAGACGGGCGTCGGAGAGGATGAGCTGTTGCGGCTCGCCGCTGGCCTGGAGCGCGCCAGCGAGCATCCACTGGGCGCGGCCATCGTCGCCGGCGCCGAGGAGCGGGGTCTGGCGCTGGCCGACGCCAGGGACTTCGAGTCGGTCACCGGCAAAGGCGTGCGCGGGCGGGTCGAGGGCCGCGCTGTCGCGATTGGAACTCAAAGCTACCTCGCTGGCCTGGATGTCGCTGTCTCAGCGCTGGAGGCTCAGGCCGAGTCACGCCGCAGCCGGGGCGAGACGGTCATCTTCGTGGCCATCGACGGGCGCGCCGCCGGGCTGCTCGGCGTCGCCGACCCGATCAAGGACAGCACGCCGGAGGCGATCCGCGAGCTGCACGCCGCCGGGCTCACCCTGGTCATGCTCACCGGCGACAGCAAGACCACGGCGGCGGCCGTTGCCCGCCAGCTCGGCATCGACCGGGTGGAGGCCGAGATCCTGCCCGAGCGCAAGGCCGAGATCGTCGCCGAGATCCAAGCTGAGGGACATCGCGTGGCGATGGCCGGCGACGGCATCAACGATGCGCCGGCGCTGGCCCGCGCCGACGTCGGCATCGCCATGGGCAGCGGCACCGACGTGGCCATGGAGAGCGCCGGCGTGACCCTGATCAAGGGCGACCTGCGCGGCATCCTGCGTGCCCGTCGACTGAGCCGCGCGGTGATGCGCAACATTCGCCAGAATCTGTTCTTCGCCTTCGTCTACAACGGCCTCGGCGTGCCGGTCGCGGCGGGCGTGCTCTATCCGTTCTTCGGCCTGCTGTTGTCGCCGATGATCGCCGCCGCAGCCATGAGCTTCAGCTCAGTGTCGGTGATTGGCAATGCGCTGCGGTTGCGATCGACCAAGATCTGAGTGCAGCCGGTTATCGAGCGATGCTCGGTCTGCCCACGCACGACCGTGACAACGCCGCCTTCCCGGCGGCGCAGATCTTAGCCCCCAGGTTTCGCCGACTGCAGGCGCTGCCCGCGCCGACCGGCGGTTGAATGACAGCCTTGTCATCTTGTTGTCAGCGTTCTGTCGGGCGACATCGACAATCCTGAACTAGCGTACTTTGATCGGGATGCCCATCGAGACAACGACATGCTGAGAAACCTGGCCTCTTTCCCGATCCTGCTCGCGACCGTTCTGGCCGGCCTCGGCACGACCGCTCTCTCGGCCCACGAGGGCCATGATCACGGTCCGCCGTTGCCGGCGCCGGTGACCGCGACCCTGGCGCCGCAGGTCAGCGCCGAGTCAGCGGAGCTGGAACTGGTTGCCGTGCTCGATGACGGGACACTGACGGTCTATCTGGATGAGTTTGCGACCAACCGCCCGATCGAGGACGCCGCTCTGCAGGTCGATAGCGGGGCCTGGCAGGGCAACGCAACCCACGAGGGCGACGGCGTCTACAGGCTCGACCCGGGCCCTCTGGTCGAGCCGGGCCGACATGACCTGATCTTCACCATCGAGTCGCCGACGACGGCCGATCTGCTGTTGGGAACCCTGGTGGTGCCGGACGATCCAGGTATCGATGCCCAGCCGACCGGGGGATCACCTGCCTGGTACGCATCCGTTCCGCTGTTACAAGGGGCGGTCGTGCTGCTGGCGCTGTGCAGTCTGGCCCTGCTGCTGTGGGGCGACCACCGTGACCACAGCGGACCAGGCAAGCCATCAGGCACGAAGACCCCGCCGAAGGGCTCGGCCTCCTCGACCACGGCCGCGATGATGCCGCTGGCGCTCCTTGCAACGACGCTGCTGGCGCTGGACGCCACTGGACCCGTCCGCGCCCACGAGGGACACGACCACGGTGCTCCGGACTCGACCCTTGCTTCGTTCCCCGCCGCCGCATCCGCCGCCGGGCAAGCCGCCGCGCGCCTGCCGGACGGCACCCTGTTCGTGCCCAAACCGACCCAACGGCTGCTCGGTATCCGCACCGCCCGCGCCGAGCCTGGCGACTGGCCGGACACCTTCACCCTGTCCGGTCACGTGATCCCGGACCCCGGACCCGAACGCCAGTGCGCTGGTGCAGGCGCCGCTACGAGGCCGCATTGAGCTGCCGGAGGAGGGTCTGCCGCTGCTCGGAGCACCGATCCGCGAGGGCCAGGTATTGGCCTATCTGGTGCCGATCCTGGACGCGGTGGACCGCACCGATTTGCAAGCGGAGGTAGCTGAACTCGACGGGCGCATCGAGAATCTGGCGCGCAATCTGAGTCGCCTGCGCCAGCTCGGCGACAACGCCCCACGCCAGGAGCTCGAGGAGACCGAGACCGAGCATGCGAGCCTGAGCGCGCGGCGCCGCGCTGCTCGGTCAGGTGCGCTGAGACCCGCCCATGTTCAGACAGATCATCGCAACCAGTCTGCGGCAACGGCTGCTGGTCCTGGCCGCCGCCCTGGTGCTGATCGGTTACGGCAGCTATCAGGCCCTCGGTCTGCCGATCGACGTCTTCCCGGCGCTGGATAAGCCGGCGGTCACCCTGATGACGGAGGCCGAGGGCATGGCGCCGGAAGAGGTCGAGCAACTGGTGACCTTTCCGATCGAGGCTGCGGTCAAGGGCCTGCCCGGTGTGACCCGGGTGCGCTCGGTGTCGGGCATCGGGTTGTCGATCGTCGTCGAGTTCGACTGGGGCAGCGATCTCTACCGCAACCGCCAGCAGATCGCCGAGCGGCTCACCACAGTCGGCGGGGAGCTACCGCCAGGGGTGACCCCGCACATGGGGCCGGTGACCTCGATCATGGGCGAGATCATGCTGGTGGCGGTTTTTGCGCCGGAGGCCGAAGGCAACGACAGCAAAGACCGCAACGACGGCAATGACAGCAGGACCGACCCGACCTCGCCGATGGCGGTGCGGGATTTCGCCGAGTGGGTGCTGCGCCCTCGCCTGCTGACGCTTCCGGGGGTTTCACAGGTTATTCCGATCGGTGGCGAAGTGCGCCAGGCGCAGGTGGTTCCGGACGTGCGGATGCTCGGGGATCTGGAGATCACGCTCGCCGAGCTTGAGGACGCAGTGCAGGGCTTCGCGCGCAACACCAGCGGCGGCTTTCTGGAACGCCAGGCGCAGGAGTACCTGATCCGCAACATCGCCCGCACCACGCGGCTCGACGATCTGCGCAACCTCGTCGTCGCCCAGCGCGAGGGCGCACTGGTGCTACTGCGCCAGGTGGCCGAGGTGCGCTGGGGGGCGCGGGTCAAACGCGGTGACGCAAGCTTCAATGGTCGCCCGGCGGTGATCCTGTCGGTACAAAAGCAGCCGCAGGCCGACACCCTGACCCTGACGCGCGAGGTGGAGCACACCCTGGAAACGCTCTGGGAGACCTTGCCCGCCGGGACACTGGATCACGCGGTCCTGTTTCGGCAGGCCGACTTCATCGCGGCATCCGTCGGCAACGTGCAGGAGGCGCTGCGGGATGCGGCGATCATCGTCGCCGTGGTGCTGCTGCTGTTCCTGCTCAACCTGCGCACGACCTTCATCTCGCTGACCGCGCTGCCGGTCGCGCTGCTGGTCACCGCGTTGGTGTTCCATTGGATGGGACTCTCGGTCAACACCATGACCCTGGGCGGGTTGGCCATCGCCATCGGCGAGCTGGTGGACGATGCCGTAGTCGGGGTCGAGAACGTGCTGCGGCGCCTGCGCGAATGGCGGGCGAGGACGGCGACTGACGGCCCGCGCGGCGGCGCGGGTACGGACACCCTCGCCATGCTCAAGGTCGTCGCCGATGCCACCATCGAGGTCCGCTCGGCGATCCTTTACTCGACCCTGATTATTGTCCTGGTCTTCGTGCCGCTGTTCGCTCTGCCCGGCATCGAGGGCCGGCTGTTCGTGCCCTTGGGCATCGCCTACATCGTCGCGATCCTCGCCAGCACGCTGGTCTCCATCACCCTGACCCCGGTGCTCTGCTCCTGGCTGCTGCCGCGCGCACGGCTGATGGATCGCGGCGACGGGGCGCTGGTATGCGGGCTCAAGGCGGCGGATCGGCGGCTGCTCGGGTGGTCGTTCCGGCATTCCCTGCTGCTGCTCGGGAGTGCGTTGCTGATCGTTGCGGTCGCCGCCGCCTCGGTGCCCTTCTTTCCACGGACCTTTCTACCCGCCTTCAACGAGGGCACCCTGACGATCAACGTCCTGCTCAATCCGGGCAGCTCGCTGGCCGAGTCCAATCGGGTCGGAACCTTGGCCGAGGCGCTGATCCGAGAAGTGCCGGAGGTGGTCAAGACCGGACGGCGCACCGGTCGTGCCGAACTCGACGAGCACGCCGAGGGTGTGCATTCCTCCGAGATCGACGTGGACCTCGTCCCCGCCACCGGGGCGCGCGACGAACGTGGACGCGAAGCCATTCTCGCCGACATCCGCGCCCGTCTCGCCCCGCTGCCGGCGTCGGTCAGCCTGGGCCAACCGATCGCCCATCGGATGGATCATCTGCTGTCGGGCATCCGTGCCCAGATCGCGATCAAGGTCTTCGGCGACGATCTGGACACCCTGCGCGCGCTCGCCGAGGCCCTGCGCCAACGGCTGGCCGACACCCCTGGATTGGTGGACCTGCAGATCGAGCGGCAGGTGCGCATCCCCCAGGCCCAGGTGCGGGTCGACTATGCCCGCGCCGCCGCCTATGGCATCACCCCGGCGGCGGTCAACGATGCGCTGGCCACCCTGGTCGGCGGCAAGGAGGTCGCCCAGATCATCGAGGACAACCGCCGTATCGGTGTGGTGCTGCGTATCGACGATGCAGACCGCACGCCCGAGGGACTGCGCGCACTCTTGATCGAGACCCCCGGCGGTCATGTGCCCCTGCGCCTCGTCGCCGACGTGGAGGAGACCGACGGGCCGAACCAGGTCAGCCGCGACAACGGCCGCCGCCGCATCGTCGTCTCCGCCAACAGCGACGGCACCAACCTCGCCAACCTGATCCCCGAGGTGCGCCGGACGATGGCCGAGCTACCGCTGCCCGAGGGCTACTTCCTGAGTCTGGAGGGCCAGTTCCAGGCCCAGGAGCAGGCCACCCGGCTGATCGGCCTGCTGTCTCTGGTGTCGCTCACGCTGATCTTCCTGGTGCTCTACAGCCGCTATCGTTCGACCGCCCTGTCCCTGATGATCCTGGCCAATGTGCCGCTCGCGCTGGTCGGCAGCGTCATCGCGCTGCAGCTCGCCGGTCAGACACTCTCGGTCGCGAGCCTGGTCGGATTCGTCACCCTCGCCGGCATCGCCACGCGCAACGGCATCCTCAAGATCGATCGGTACCTGGATCTGCTGACGCTGGAGGGTCGACCCTTCGGCCCCGCCACCGTCATCGAGGGCAGCCTGGACCGACTGACCCCAGTGCTGATGACGGCACTGACCACCATCCTCGCGCTGCTGCCGCTGCTGCTCGGCGCGGAGGCGCCCGGCAAGGAGATCCTCTACCCGGTCGCCGTCGTCATCTTCGGCGGACTCATCTCCTCGACCCTGCTCGACACCCTGCTGACCCCGGTCATGTTCCTGCGCTGGGGGCAGGCACCGGCGTACCGCTCGCAGACCGCTGCGTCACGAGTGCTTGCGGGACAGGTATCTCGGGGCTAGAGTCTGGTCAGCCTGACCACCCTGGAGTCGAACCATGAGCCCTCGCCGATCTCAGCAAGCCTCTCGCCCTGATGAGACAGACTGCTGGCAGCTTCAGGACGCGAAAGCCCGGTTGAGTGAAGTGGTCCGCCGGGCAGTCGAATGTGGACCCCAGCATGTGACCGTCAATGGGGAAGAACGGGCCGTCGTCCTCTCGGCGGAGGAGTACGTTCGTTTGCGGGGGCAACCCACCGGGCGCGCATTGGTGGATCTCATGGCGGACTCGCCACTCGGAGATGTCGTCTTCGAGCACCCGAAGGTCAAGGGGCCGGTTCGGGACGTGACGTTGTGAGTGGTTGGCTGCTGGATACCAATGTGCTTTCGGAATTACGGCGAAAGAAGCCGTCACCCGCCGTCGTTGACTTCGTCAGCGCGCATCTGGATTGGCGTCTCATCATCGAGACCGGTCGAAAGGCCGGGCATACGTTCAGCCATCCGGACGTCCTGATCGCAGCCACGGCGTCCCGACATGACCTGGCGGTGGTGACGCGAGATCCCGGCGATTTTGTTGCCGCAGGGGTAACCGCCATCGATCCCTGGATGGCCAAGGTGCCGTAGCCGCTACCCTCACCCACCTTGCGACCGCAACGCCAACACCAGTAGCCTGACGACGCGGGAGCAGCGAAGTAGCCAGGCCGTGGCGGACCTCGACGAGACGG
>NZ_JCAQIA010000087.1:0-1312 GCF_059621085.1 Halochromatium sp. NSM3
GCGGCGAGCCGGTCGGGACTGTCGCCGCCCATGATCCCGAGACCGAGGCGCTCAACTACGACCAGGTCTTCACCCGCGATTTCGCCATCTCGGCGTTCGCCTTCCTGCTCGATGGCCGCCCGGAGATCGTCCGGCATTTCCTCTCCACGGCCGTGCGGCTGCAAAGCCATGAGCGCCAGCTCGATTGCTTCAAGCCCGGCGAGGGACTGATCCCGGCCAGCTTCAAGGTCACCGGTGAGGGCACCGACGAGCAGCTCATCGGTGACTTTGGCGAGCACGCCATCGCCCGCGTCGCGCCGGTGGATTCCGGCTTCTGGTGGCTGCTAACGTTGCAGGCCTATGTGCATGTCACCGAGGACCGCGTCTTCCTGAATCAGGCCAGCGTGCAGCAGGCGATCCGGCTGCTGCTCGATCTGAGCATGACCAGCCGCTTCGACATGTTCCCGACCATGCTGGTGCCGGACGGCTCCTTCATGATCGACCGGCGCATGGGCGTCTACGGCTATCCGATCGATATCCAGGCGCAGTTCTTCGCGGCGCTCTGTGCGGCCACCGATCTGCTCGACGCCGACGAGCCGGCGAACGCGCGCTATTGCGCGGCCCTGGACGAGCGCCTACCGCACCTGGCCCATCATGTGCGCACCTACTATTGGCTCGACCTCGCGCGGCTGAACCAGATCTACCGCTACGGGATCGATGAGTACGGACCGGCTGCGGTCAACAAGTTCAATATCCATCCCGACGCCATCCCCGACTGGCTCATGGACTGGCTGCCGGAGACCGGCGGCTATCTGCTCGGCAACGTCGGCCCCGGCCGGCTCGACTATCGCTATTTCGGCCAGGGCAATCTGCTCGCCTGCGCCGCCGGGCTGGCCACCGAGGCGCAGACCGCCGCCCTGATGCAGCTGATCGCACAGCGCTATGACGACCTGATCGGCCAGATGCCGCTCAAGCTCTGCTTCCCGGCGCTGGAAGGCCAGGACTGGCGCATCCTCACCGGCTGCGACCCGAAGAACCGGCCCTGGTCCTACCACAACGGCGGCAACTGGCCGGTGCTGCTCTGGCTGCTGGCCCTGGTCGGTCTGCGCACCGGTGCCGATGAGCTGGTCGAGCGCGCGCTCAGCGATGCCGAGCGGCGTCTGGTCCAAGACGACTGGCCGGAGTATTACGACGGCCGCCGTGGCCGCTTGGTCGGTCAGCAGGCACGCCGGCATCAGACCTGGAGCGCCGCCGGCTATCTGGTCGCCTGCCAACTGCTGGAGCGCCCCGAGCGTATCGAGCTGCTGCACCTGGGCCGCTCGGTGGAGGGTGC
>NZ_JCAQIA010000059.1:0-12333 GCF_059621085.1 Halochromatium sp. NSM3
GCTTGAGCCTGAGCCCGAACCTGAGCCTGAGCCCGAACCCGATCCCGAGCCTGAGCCTGAGCCTGAGCCTGAGCCTGAGCCTGAGCCTGAGTTGGTGCCTGAGCCGGAACCGGAACCAATTCTGCGGCCACAACCGAGTTTCGAGCCGCTGATGTGGTTGAATGTGTTCGCGCGCAGCCAGGATGCGATTCGCGAGGCGCGTATCGACAACGTCGAGGTCGTCTTGATGGACGATCAATCGGTCAAGGTCAGCGTGCAGGGGCCGATGCTCTTCGAACTCGGGGATGCGACGCTGCAGTCCGAGGCACAGGAATTCCTCGATCGTCTGGCCCAGGTCATCGAGCAAACGCCCTTCGCGGTACAGGTGATCGGGCATACCGATGACCATCCCATGAGCACGGACCAGTTCCCGAGCAACTGGGAGCTGTCCGCCGCACGCGCCGCGCGTGTGGCGCGTTACCTCATCGACAGCGCCGACATCGATCCGCGTCGCTTCACGGTCATCGGCCGCAGCGAGTATGAACCCACGGTTCCCAATACCACCGCCGACAATCGTTCGCTCAATCGGCGCGTGGAGATCATCATTACCCGAGACCGGGTCGAGCCCAAGGAAACGCCAGAATGAGCATCTTGAATTATCTGGCCGCGCTCCTCTTCGGCGCGCTGTTCGTCGCCAGTTTCGCGCTTGGGAACAATGCCGGGCTGTTCGTGAACCTGGTCGGTCTGAGTATCGTCATCTCCGGCACCCTGGGCGCGACCTTTCTCAGCTATCCCATCGGCGACATCCGCTCCGCGTTCTTCGTCGCCCGCAACAGCTACACGCGCAAACTGCCGACCGAGCACGAGATCATCAACTCGCTGCTGGACATGGCGGTGCGCTCACGCTACCAAGGGATTCTGGCGCTCGAGGAGTTGGAGGATCAGACCACGATCAGCTTTCTGCGCTCAGCTCTCGGCATGCTCGTGGATGGCTATCGGCCCGCCGAGGTGCGGGAAATCCTCTCCACCGAGATGCACTACTTCCGCCAGCGCCGCGCCCAGCATGAAAAACTGTTCCGGCACATGGCTCGGCTGGCACCGGCCTTCGGCGTGGCTGGTTCGGTGGTCGGGCTGATCGGGATGCTGACCGGGATCGGCGAGCCCGAGGTCATCATCAGCACCATCCCAATCGCCCTGACCTCAACCCTGTACGGGATCGTGCTCGGCAACTTTCTACTGATGCCGATCGCCGAGAACATCCATGGCAAGACCAGTAAGGAGTTGATGCTGCAGATGCTGATCAGCGACGGCGTGATGGCGATCCTGCAGGAGCAGCACAACACCATCAAGCTGACCAAGAAGCTGGAATCGTTCCTCACGCCCTCGGGGCGTACGGATGCGTCACCGAGTTTAGTCGAGATTCGTGATCGCTATCAGGCCTTGCGCGGCAAGACGATGGCCGAAGCCAACGCGAGAAATGGCGCTCCCTAGGGGATTCGAACCCCTGTTACCGGCGTGAGAGGCCGACGTCCTAACCACTAGACGAAGGGAGCAGAAGCGGTGCGGAGAATCGCGTATTATACGCAGGTTGCTGGCGCGCTCAAGTCGAAATCGCCACATCGGTTCAGTCCTCCCCCTCACCTTTAAGGAACCCTGGTCCGCTTGCTCTCCGATACTCTCCCCGCGCCTCTGATCGTCCCGCGCCCCGAGCATCCGATCTCGCGCGCCCACATCAGCCCGAATGCGCTCAAGGTGCTCAACCGGCTCAAGCAGGCTGGGTTCCAGGCGTATCTGGTCGGTGGCGGCGTGCGCGATCTGCTGCTCGGCCACGAGCCCAAGGATTTCGATATCGCCACCGATGCAACGCCGGAGGAGGTGCGCGGCGTGTTTCGGAATTGTCGGCTGATCGGGCGGCGGTTCCGGCTCGCGCATGTGTTCTTCGGGCGCGAGATCGTCGAGGTCGCCACCTTCCGCGGCAGTAATGCCGAGGGCGGCAGCGAGGCCCAGGTGACCGAGCAGGGGATGATCCTGCGCGATAACGTCTACGGCAGCATCACCGAGGACGCCTTGCGCCGGGACTTCACGGTCAATGCGCTCTATTACAATATCGCCGACTTCTCGCTGGTCGACTACGCCGGCGGGCTCGCCGATATCGAGCAGGGACGCTTGCGCCTGATCGGCGCTGATCCGGTGGCCCGCTACCGCGAAGACCCGGTGCGGATGCTGCGCGCGGTGCGCTTCGCCTGCAAGCTCGGCTTCATCATCGATCCAGACTGCGCCGCGCCGATCCGTGACCTGGCCGAGTTGCTCGGCGAGATCTCGCCGGCGCGCTTGTTCGAGGAAGCGCTCAAGCTCTTCCACGGCGGTTATGCGCTGCAGGCCTTCGAGAAGCTGCGCCACCATGATCTGTTCGCGCAGCTCTTCCCCGAAACCGATGCCTGCCTCGCGCGCCAAGATCATGACTTCCCGATCACCTTCGTCAGTCGTGGGCTCGATAACACCGATCGACGCATCCTCGAGGGCAAACCCGTCGCCCCCGCGTTCTTGTTTGCGGTCCTGCTGTGGGAGCCGGTCAGGCTGCGCTACCAGGCCCTGCTCAGCGAGGGGATGCCATCGATCGAGGCCATGACGCTGGCCTCTCACGAAGTTGCCTCGGCCCAGCAGCGGCGGGTGGCGATTCAAAAACGCTTCGCGCTGCCGATGCGCGAAATCTGGGCCATGCAGCTGCGGCTCGAACGGCGCCAGGGCAAGCGCCCACTGGTGCTGCTGAGTCATCCGCGCTTCCGCGCGGCCTATGATTTCCTGCTCCTGCGCGCCGAGGCCGGTGAGACCGATCCCGAACTCGCCGAATGGTGGACACGCTTTCAGGACGTCGATGCCGCCGAGCGCGTCAAGATGCTCGGCGGTCCAGCCCCGCGCAAACGCAAACGGCGCAAGCGCAAGGCGAAGGCGAAAGGGGAGGCCGTTGAGGCGGGCACCGTCAAGGACGCTGCCAGCGAGGCCGGCGTCACGACCTCGGCGCAACAGCGCAACGGCCAGGCCAATGACTGAATCGCCAATGCGTGAGTCGCCAGCGACGGCATCGCCCGTGGTGGACGCTCCGGTGGCTGAATCGCCAGCAATCGACGCAACAGTAGCTGGACGCCAGCCGCGCCTGCCGGTCTACATCGGGTTGGGCGCCAATCTCGCCGATCCGCGCCATCAGGTCGAGCAGGCGTTGTTGGAGCTGCGGGGTCTGCCGGACTCGCACTTGGCCGCCGTCTCGCCGCTCTATCGCACCGCGCCCGTCGGTCCCGCCGATCAACCGGATTTCATCAATGCGGTGGCCTGCCTAGAGACGGCACTGGAGCCGCTGGCGTTGCTCTCGGCGCTCCAGCAGATCGAGCGCCATCACGGGCGCATCCGCACGGGTCGCCGCTGGGGACCACGCACCCTGGATCTGGATATCCTGCTGATCGCCGATCGCGTGCTGGATGTGCGGGGCCTGCGCGTGCCGCATCCGCACATGCAGACGCGGGCCTTCGTGCTGGTGCCGCTCGCCGATATCGCGCCGCCAAGGCTCGATATCCCTGGGCATGGTCCGTTGGACGCGCTGCTGGCCGCCGTTGCCGACGATACTCGCACCATGGTGCCATTGCGCGAGGAGTCGCCGCGCGTCAACACCCGCCGATCCGGGAGCCTCTGAGCCTGATGTCCGCCGCAACCATCACCACCACAGCCTTGCGCGCGCGCAAGCAGCGTGGCGAGCCGATCGCTTGTCTGACCTGTTATGACGCCGCCTTCGCGCAGCTGCTCGAGCGCGCCGGGGTCGAGGTGCTGCTAGTGGGCGATTCGCTCGGCATGGTGGTCCAGGGCCACTCCACCACGGTGCCCGTGACCCTGGATCAGATGGTCTATCACAGCCGCTGCGTGACCCGGGTCGCCGAGCAGAGCCTGGTCATCGCCGATCTGCCGTTCATGAGCTACGCGACCCCGGAGCGGGCGTTGGAGGCCGCCGCGCGCCTGATGGGCGAGGGCGGCGCGACGATGGTCAAGCTCGAGGGCGGCGGGGCGCTGGCGGACACCGTGGCGCGCTTGACCGCGTTCGGCGCCCCGGTCTGCGCCCATCTCGGGCTGCTGCCGCAGTCGATCCATCAGCTCGGTGGCTATCGGGTGCAGGGTCGTGATGCCGAGATGGCCGCGCGCATCGAGGCCGATGCGCTGGCACTGCAAGCGGCCGGTGCCTCACTGCTGGTGCTGGAATGCGTGCCGAGCGCCTTGGCGACGGCGTTGGCGCAACGGCTGCACATCCCGGTGATCGGGATCGGCGCCGGCCAGGGCTGTGACGGCCAGGTGTTGGTGCTGCACGACATTCTCGGCCTGACGCCGGGCAAGGCGCCGCGCTTCAGCAAGAATTTCCTCGCCGAACGCGCGGATGACGGTGCCAATGACAACGCGGAGGTGAGCATCGAAGCGGCGGTGCGGGCCTATGTCGCCGCTGTCAAAGCGGGCGATTTCCCGGCCCCCGAACACACCCTGGCCTGAGTCTGATCGATGGAATACATTGAACAACTGAAAAAACTACGCGGGCGGTGCGGCGAATGGCGCCAAGCCGGTCTTCGCGTTGCCCTAGTGCCCACCATGGGCCACCTGCATCCTGGTCATCTGTCGCTGATCCGCGAGGCCGCCGCGCGCGCCGATCGCGTGGTGGCGAGCGTCTTCGTCAATCCGCTGCAGTTCGGTGCGAGCGAGGACTTCAGCCAGTATCCGCGCACCTTGGAACGTGATTCGGACATGCTGCGCGATGCCGGCTGCGATCTGTTGTTCGCGCCCTCGGAGGCCGAGGTCTATCCGCGTGGACGCGAGGGGCAGAGCGTCATCGAGGTGCCCTGGCTTTCCGATCAGCTCTGTGGTGCCATCCGGCCGGGCCATTTCCGCGGTGTCGCCACCGTGGTCGCGAAACTGCTCAACATGGTGCAGCCGGAGGTCGCCATCTTCGGTGAGAAGGACTTCCAGCAACTGTTGATCATCCGCCGCATGGTTGAGGATCTCAATCTGCCGGTCGAGATCGTCGGCGCGCCAATCGTGCGCGAGCGAGACGGACTCGCGATGAGTTCGCGCAATAGCTATCTCAACACCGCCGAGCGCGCGATCGCGCCACGGCTGCATGCCAACCTGGTCGCGGCCGCGACGCGCTTGCGCGCCGGTGTGAGCCGCGAGGCCGTCGAGCACGAGGCCGAGCAAGCGCTTGCGGCGGCCGGATTCGAGCCGGACTATGTGAGCGTGCGGCGGCGCTCGGATCTCGCCAAGCCCGCGCCCGCCCCGGGCACCCCGGCCGACCGCGCGCTGATCATCCTCGCGGCGGCCCGGCTTGGCCGCGCCCGCCTGATCGACAACCTCGCCTGTGATCTCGATGCATCCCTTGCCTAGCCAGCGCCAGGGTTGAGGCGATAGAATATATTGCACTGCAGCATCCGCTGCCGACCGACACGCTGACCAACACCGCTCGCACGCTTGTCTGGCCCATCCGCCGGTGCAAGCATGCCCCCATCTTGACCATGACTGTCCTGACCTCGGCGCGGCGACCCTGTACCGACGGGCCCGCAGTGATGACAGAAGGCCGTTGCCCAGGGAGATGATGACCAATGCAACTCACTCTGCTCAAATGCAAGCTTCATCGCGTGTGCGTGACGCAGGCCGAACTCGACTACGAGGGCTCCTGCGCCATCGACGAAGACCTGATGCGCCAGGCGGGCATCCGTGAGTTCGAGCAACTGCACATCTACAACCTGGCCAATGGCGAGCGCTTCAGCACCTACGCGATTCGCGCCGAAGCGGGCTCGCGCGTGATCTCCATCAACGGCGCCGCCGCGCACAAGGCGAGCCCTGGCGATCGACTCATCATCTGTTGTTACGCGGGAATGAGCGAGCAAGAAGCGGCCCAGTTCGAGCCAACGCTGGTGTATTGCGACGAGCACAACCAGGTGATCCGGCTCGGCCACCAGATCCCGGCCCAGGCAGCCTGAAGGCGCCTTGCCTCAGCCTGCCGCGCACTCTCCTAGCTGCGGCGGGCGCGGCGGCTGAGCCACGTGATCGGGCTCTAGCAATATCTGCCGCAGTCAGCCTCTAGCGGCATGCGTGGCGCGGGCGAGCGCGCGGCGGCGACACCCGCTCAGGCCGAGAGCGCCTCGGTTTGCTCTAGGCGCGCGCCGAGCGCCTCTTGATAGAACAGCTCATAGCGCTTGGCACTGGCCTCCCAGCTCAGATCCTGCGCCATCCCGGTCTGCATCAACTGCCGCCAACTGTCGGGCTCCTGGCGATACAGATTGAGCGCGCGCTCGAGCGCGCCCCATAGGGCCTCGGCATCGGGGCTGTCGAACAGGAAGCCGGTCGCTTCGTTGCCGGCGAGTGTGTGTGGGTTGGTATCGACCACGGTGTCGGCGAGCCCGCCAGTGCGACGCACGATCGGCACCGTCCCGTAGCGCAGGCTGTACATCTGATTGAGCCCGCAAGGCTCGAAGCGCGAGGGCATCAGGAACAGATCGCTGCCAGCCTCGATCAGGTGCGCGCGCGCCTCGTCATAGCCGATGCGCACGCTGAGCTGGCTCGGATAACGCGCGGCCTGCTCGAGCAGACGTTGCTCGAGCGCGCGCTCACCTTCGCCTTGCATCACCAGTTGCACATCGCCCCGCGCCAGTAACCGTGGCAGCAGATCCAGGATCATATCGACGCCTTTCTGCTCGACCAGCCGGCCGACATGGCCGAGCACCAGGCTGTGCTCAGCGTGCGGGAGGTCGAAATGGTGCTGTAGCGCGACCTTATTGGCGGCCTTCAGCTCCAGGCTGTCACGGCCGTAATTCTGTGGCAGGCTCGCATCCTGCAGCGGATCCCAGGTGCGATAATCGATGCCGTTCAGGATGCCTTGAAAGCGACTGCCGAGCTGTCTGAGCAGTCCGTCGAGTCCAAAGCCGTAAGCCGCCGTGCGGGCCTCGGTGGCATAGGTCGGGCTGACGGTGTTGATGCGATCGGCGAAGACGATGCCGCCTTTCAGGAACGACATGCGCTGATGGAACTCGATCCCGCCGATCGACCAAAGCGCGGGCGGCAGCCCGAGCCGATCGAAGGTCGCGCGCTCGAACACGCCCTGATAGGCCAGATTGTGCACCGTGAAGACGACCGCTGGTCGCTCTTCGTAGCGGTTCAGGAAGACGGGCGCGAGCCCGGTTTGCCAATCGTTGCAGTGCAGGATATCCGGGCGCCAATCGAGCGTGGGCAAGCCGAGCGCCACCCGCGCGAGCACGCGCGCGAAGAGCAGAAAGCGCTCTGGATTATCGCCCCAATCGCCACCGCTGACGTCGGTGTAAGGGTTGCCCTCGCGGCAGAAATAGGCCGGTGCCTCGACCAGATAGACTGGCAGATCGCGGTCTGGGAGCAAGCCGCCGAGCAGCGACACCGGCCCCTGGGTATTCTTGAGCCTCAGCTCACTGAGCACTCGCAACTCGCGCACCAAGCGTTTGGCCTGCGGGTAAGCCGGGATGATCAACCGGGCATCGTGGCCGAGTTCACGCAGCGCGGCGGGCAGGCTGGAAGCCACATCGGCGAGGCCGCCGGTCTTGACCAGCGGGTGCGCTTCGCTACTGGCGAACAGAACGGCTTGGCCGCCGCGAGCGAGTGAAGGGTACATGAGATCGGGTCCGAAGCTTGTGATGTTAACGGGGCTCACCAACTGAACCTAGCATAAACCGTTTATCTTGAGGGGGCTCGCATGCAGGCGGATTGCACACTGGTGATTTTTGGTTCGACCGGGAATCTTGCACAGATCAAGCTGTTGCCGGCGCTCTATCACCTGGAGGTGGCGGGCCATCTGCCCCCTTCGATGCGGGTGCTGGGGTTCGGGCGACGCGATTGGAGCGATCAGCACTGGCGCGACGAGGTGCGTGGCTGCGTCGAGCAATCGGCGCGCGGTGGGCTCGATGGGGCGGCGCTAGAACGGTTGCTCGAACGGCTCTTCTTCGTCGAGGGCGATCTCACCGATGGGGCTGGCTTCGAGCGGCTGGCCGAGCGTTTGCGCGGCAACGAGGGCTTTGCGCACAACCTGATCTTTTATCTCGCCATTGCCCCGGATCAGTACGGCAATGCCGTGGACGGGCTGGCGGCACAGGGGCTCAACCAGCAGGACGACGGCTGGGCACGCCTGGTGGTCGAGAAGCCCTTCGGCTTCGATCTAGAGAGCGCCGAGATCCTCGACGAACACCTGCGCCGGCACTTCAGCGAGGAGCAGATCTTTCGCATCGACCATTACCTCGGCAAGAGCACGGTGCAAAACGTGCTGGTGTTCCGCTTCGCCAACCTGCTGCTCGAGCCCCTTTGGAATCGCAACTACATCGATCACGTCCAGATCACCCATGCCGAGTCACGCGGCATCGGCAGCCGCGCTGGCTTTTACGATGGGGTCGGCGCCCTGCGCGACATGATCCAGAGCCATCTGCTGCAACTGCTGACGCTGGTGGCGATGGAGCCGCCGCCAAACCTGGATGCCGAGGCACTGCGCGACGAGAAGGTCAAGGTGCTGCGCTCGATTCGCCCGATCAGCCGCCAGGCGGTGCATGCGCAGGCCTTTCGTGCTCAATATCGGGCGGGCGAGGTCGATGGCAAGAAGGTCGCCGGTTATCTCGACGAGCCGGGGATCGATCCGCAGAGCGCCACCGAGACCTATGCCGCGCTCAAGCTCTACATCGACAACTGGCGCTGGCGCAACGTGCCCTTCTACCTGCGCACCGGCAAGCGCATGGGCGAGACCAACTCATTGGTCAGCATCCGCTTTCGGCATCCGCCGCAGCAACTGTTCCAAGACACGCCGATCGAGCAACTGAAGCCGAATTGGCTGATGATCAACATCCAGCCGAACGAGTGCATCCGGATGGAACTGCAGGTGAAGCAGGCCGGACTCGAGATGCGCACCGTCACCGAGCATCTCGATGCCAACACCTGCCATATCGGCGGCGAGCAGATCGATGCCTATGAGGCGCTGTTGCTCGACACCATCGAAGGCGATCACTCGCTGTTCCTGCGCTACGACGAGGTCAACTACGCCTGGCGCATCGTCGACCCGATCCTCAAGCTCTGGACCACCGAGCGCAACTTCATCCACACCTATCCGGCCGGCTCTTGGGGGCCCGTCGAGGCTACCCGGCTGTTCGACAAGGAAGATCAGGACTGGCGCAATGACCTCGATGGTTGAGTCACGAACGCCATTGAGCGAAGACAGCACCGAGCCCTCCTCGAGCACGCCATCGATGACCCCGGACGAGGACATCCCGGTGGTCGGGGTCGGTGCCTCGGCCGGCGGCTTGGCCGCGTTCAAGGCACTGTTGCGGAATCTACCGCCGGATACCGGCATGGCCTTCGTGCTGATTCAGCATCTCGACCCGACGCATCCCTCACTGTTGATCGAACTGCTCGCCAAAGACTGTCCGATGCCGATCCAACTGGCCAGCAATGGTCTGGCGTTGGCGCCGAATCAGGTCTATGCGATTGCCCCCGGACAGCGGCTGAGCCTGCTGCATAATCACCTGGTGGCGCTGACCGAGGGTGGCGAGCAGGGGCGTGCCTACAACCTGGTCGATCTGTTCTTCAACAGCCTGGCCGGCGATCGCGGCAGCAAAGCGATCGGTGTGGTGCTCTCAGGGACCGCCTCGGACGGCAGCCTCGGCTGTCGTGCCATCAAGGAGGCGGGCGGCATCACCTTTGCGCAGGATCGCGACAGCGCCGAATACGATGCCATGCCGGCGAATGCGGTGGCCGCAGGTTATGTGGACTTCGTGTTGCCGCCGGCGGAGATCGCGCGCGAACTCGGCCGTTTGGCACAGCACCCGTTGCTGCGCCCGGAGCGGACCTCACAACCCTCGGAGGAGGTCGCGGCCAGCCCGACGGAGCTGAATAAGATCTTTATCCTGCTGCGCGCGCGCAGCGGTCACGACTTCTCCGCCTACAAGGAGACGACGATCCGGCGCCGGCTCGCTCGCCGCATCCTGCTACATAAGCTCGATAGCACCGCCCGCGATATCCAGTTGCTGCAGCATGAGACGAAGGAGATCGATGCGCTCTTTCATGACATCCTGATCAATGTCACCGGCTTCTTTCGTGATGTCGAAAGCTTTGTCGCGCTGGAACAGATCGCCTTTCCGGCGTTACTGAGCGAGCGTCCGTCGAACCTGCCGCTGCGGATCTGGGTGCCAGGTTGTTCAACCGGGCAGGAGGCCTATTCGCTCGCCATCGCGCTCGATGAGTACCTGACCGCAAACAAGACGGTGCCGAGCATCCAGATCTTTGGCAGCGATGTCGACGACGAGGCGATCGAGACGGCGCGTGCCGGCGTCTATCCACCGAGCATTGCCGGCGAGGTCTCGGCCGCGCGGCTCAAGCGCTATTTTCAGCGGGTGGCCAAGGGCTATCAGGTCTGTAAACCGATTCGAGAGCGCTGCATCTTCGCGCTCCAGGACGTGACCCGCGACCCGCCGTTCTCGCGTATCGATCTGTTGAGCTGTCGCAACCTGCTCATCTACCTGCAGCTGCGGCTGCAGCAGAAGATCTTGCAGCTATTCCATTACGCCTTGCAGCCGCAGGGATTCTTGCTGCTCGGTGGCTCCGAGAGCGTCGGTAGCCAGGTGGCCTTGTTCGCGATGCAGGACAAGCAGGCCAAGCTCTACCGGAAGAAATCGGTGGCCACCGAGCCGCTGAACGCGTTGGTGTCTCGCAGCAAACGTCCGCCGGATGAGCCGGCAACGGCCGACCCGCCTGGGCCCGAGAGCCGGGTCTACGATTTGAATCGGGAGACCGAGCAACGCCTGTTAGCGCGCTATGTCCCCGTCGGCGTGGTGATCGACCCTGGCCAGTGGATTCTGCGGTTTCTCGGTCGGACCTGGCCCTACATCGAGCCGAGCGCCGGCACGGCGACGCTGAACCTGTACAAGTTGGCCCATCCGGATCTGGTCGTCGAGCTGCGCGCCGCCATCTATGCGGTGACCAAAGAGGGGGGCGAGCAACGCAAGGAGAATGTGCGCCTGCGGGTGCAGGGACAGGAGCAGCGGGTCGATATCCAGGTGCTCGTGCTCGGCGGTGCGATCCGTGGCGAAAATAACCTGATCGTCCTCTTCGAGCCCAGGGTCGTCAGCGCCGTTGCCGAGGAGCGCACGGCGGCGGCGCTGGCGGAATCGATGCGCTCGGCGGGCGAGGCCGCCTCCGGCGCCGATGTCGCCACCACGCGCGAGCTGCTGCGCTACCAGGCCGAACTGGAGCGCGAGCTGACCAACACGCGAGCGTCGATGCAGTCGATCATTGAGGCGCAAGAGGGCACCAATGAGGCGCTCAGCGCCGCCAACGAGGAGGTGCAGTCCACCAACGAGGAGCTACAGAGCGCGAACGAGGAGCTGGAAACGGCGAAGGAAGAGCTGCAATCGACCAATGAGGAGCTGGCCACGGTCAACGACGAGTTGGAGAACCGCAATCGCGAGCTGGCGCAGACCAACAACGATCTGATCAATCTGCTCTCCAGCGTCGAGCTGCCGATCCTGATCCTCAACGCCGATCTCAGCATCCGCCAATTCACCGAGCCGGCGGAAGCCCTGCTCAATCTGATCCCGGCGGACGTCGGTCGACGCATCAGCCACATCAAATCGGACTTCGAGATCCCGAACCTCGAGCGGCTGGTGCTGGAGGTCATCGACCAGATGAGCCCGCGCCTGCTCGAGATCGAGGACGGGCGGGGACAGTGGTACTCGGTGCGCATCCGTCCGTACAAGACCATCGACAAGCGCATCGAGGGCGCCATCCTCGTCTTCATCCCGCGCCTGAGCGCCTCCGCCTCCCCTGTGGTCTCCCCGCCGGAGAATCGAGGGGCCAGATAGCACGCGCTGCTCAGGATGTGCCTATACTCGAGCATAGAATCCCTCTTGATTGCTAGGAAAAACCATGGCACGCCACGACAACCTCAGCCGGGACGAACTGATTCGTCTCTTGGGTGAGGCTGAAATCGCGCTCGGGAGCGATGACAGCGATGAGGCGCAGCAACTGCTGCACGACCTCCAACTCCATCAGATCGAGCTTGAGATCCAGAATCGAGACCTGCGCCAGGCCCAGGCCGAACTCGAGGACAGCCATCATCGCTACGCCGAACTCTATGATTTCGCGCCGGTTGGCTATCTGACGCTCGATCGCAACGGCATCATTCGCTCGCTGAACCTGACCGCCGCCAAGCTGCTAGGGCGCGAGCGCGCCGGTCTCGTCGATCGCCCGCTGAGTGGATTTCTGGTCAATGGCAACAGCTTGCGACTCTTCGCCCACCTGCGGGCGGTGTTCGCGGCGGCGGACGAGACC
>NZ_JCAQIA010000060.1:0-11136 GCF_059621085.1 Halochromatium sp. NSM3
GCTGAACGTGGACTTGCGCGCACGTACCCAGGTGCTTGGTCTCGATCGTCAGAAAAAGCGTCTGTTAACCGACAAAGGCAAGGTCGAGTACACGAAGTTGGTGCTTGCGACCGGCGCGTTGCCACTCCGTCTCTATGAGCGCCGTATCCAGCAGCATATCCATCAGCTGAATGACCTGGACCATTATGAGTCGCTGGCGGAACTGCTCAACAGTGGGAGCAAGCGCGTAATGATCCTGGGTGCCGGCTTGATCGGGTGTGAATTGGGCGATCACCTTGCTCGTGCCGGGCATGAGGTCGCGATCAACGATAGAGCCCCATACTTGCTATCTGCCGTGGTGTCCGAGGGTGTTTCGACCTACGCTCGCGATCGATACGTGCAGAACGGGGTCGCGTTCTTGCTCGGTACCACGATGAACGACGTCACCAAAGAAGACACTGGTTTGCAGATTCAGTTCGAGGATGGGGGCACGCTGGAGCGTGACGTCGTCATCTCAGCGATCGGTCTGAAGCCCAACGTTGAGCTTGCCGCCCGAGCGGGCCTTGATGTTGGCCGAGGTATCAAGGTCGATAACACCATGCGGACCAGCGACCCGGATATCTACGCTATCGGTGATTGCGCTGAACTCAATGGACAGGTGTTTTCATTCGTCGATCCTATCAATCGCCAGGCTGCCGTGATCGTGGATCAGCTTTGTGGCGAAGGCGAGCAGCGCTTCGAGCCGCGTGCGCCGATCGTTCTCGTAAAGTCTCGCTTCTGTCCGATCAAATCAGTACCGCCGGAGCGCTCGCGCCGTGCGGACAGTACGCTACACCGTGTGCGCAGCTCCGACCAGGGTGTGGTCGATGAATGGTGGAGTGATGATGGGCAACTGCTCGGCTACAGCGCCTGTGGCGATTTTGCCGAGAGCTATGAGCCAGCGCCGCACCAGGGTGACCGCGCCAAGCTGACCGCGCCAGCTGGGGCGACAATCTAAAGACGTCTAATTGTGCCGGATACCTCGCATATGTGCTCAACTCGGCATCCGGTTAGGCTTGACCATAACAGAGTAAGTGACATGATAGCTAGAATCGCCACTCTATTGTTCCTGCTCATAGGTGCTTGCAGTTATGCTGGTAATGACAACGAAGCATCAAAAGCCGCTAATGAAAATCAGGCATCAAAAGACGTCAATGAATATGACGCATCAAAAGATGCCTATGACTATGAAGCGTTAAAAGATAAGTATTATGCTGATCATCCCGGGAAAGGGAAATACGCAGACCTATGGGAGCCTATCCCGATCCAACAATACTGGAATCCTGTTAGTTTCTATGAGCCGCCAAATACCGTCGAAGGTAGCTTCACGGCCGAAGAATGTATCGCCTGTCACCAAACCACCAGCCCTGGGTGGGTGCATGCCTGGAGCGACAGCAGCCATGCCAATTTGGAAGAGATACGCAATCTTGAAGATGGTGACCCGCGATTCTATAAGAAGGCCAAGCTCGAAACGATTGAGAAGGAATTACAATCACGCGGTGTTCTGGCAGCCGATGAACAACTCGAGAGTGTGAGCTGTATCGATTGTCACGCTGGGGTCGGCAAAACCAGCATGGACCATCAAACAGAGCTGAAGCTGCCAGACCGAGCCATGTGTGGTGCCTGTCACGTACAAGAGTTTGCCGAGGCTGAATCGGAGAAAGAGCAGAAATGGCCGCAAGGACAATGGCCGGATGGACATCCATCCCATGCCATGGACTGGAAGGCCAATGTGGAAACCGCCATCTGGGCCGGCATGTCACAACGTGAAGTGGCCCAAGGTTGTGATATGTGTCACTACCAACAAAACAAATGCGATGGCTGCCATACTCGCCATACCTTCTCTGCCGCCGAGGCCCGTAAGCCCGAGGCCTGTGCCACCTGCCATAACGGTGTCGATCACAACGAATTCGAAGCCTACATGTTGTCGAAGCATGGCGTCATCTACGAGACAAGGGGGAAAGACAATTGGAACTTTGAAGTTCAATTGAAAGATCACCTAACTGAAGGTGATTACACTGCACCCACCTGTGCTACCTGTCACTTTGAATACAAAGGTGAATATTCACACAACTTAGTACGCAAAGTTCGTTGGGGCTTTAATCCGACCCCGGAAATTGCAGATAACCTAGACCATCCTTGGTTTGAAGAACGCAAACAAGCGTGGGTTGCTAGTTGTACTCAATGTCACTCTCAACGCTTTGCCAAATCCTGGCTGGATACGGCAGACAAAGGCACCATTCAAGGTCTTGAGGTGGAACAAGAAGCCAAACAGATCGTACAGAAATTGTATGATGATGGTTTAATGGTTGGACAAAAGACCAATCGTCCCGCACCACCAGAACCTGCAAAAGATGCCCCCGGCGATTTCTATGGATTATTCTGGGCTAAAGGCAATAACCCTTCATTCAGTGACCGCACCCATGCCGAGATGTGGGAGCATGATCTGATTAAGCATTACAAAGGTCTCTTCCATGTAAACCCAGGCGGCTTTACCTACTCCGAAGGTTGGGCTAGGCTGATGCGCCGTTACACCGAGATCCAGGATCGCAATACCCAGGTACGGGAAATGGCTGAGTTGAAGAAAAAGGTTGAGGAACTCAGCAAGTAATCTCGCCTGTACTGACCCTATGCCGAAGGAATTAGAGCGGCATAGGGTTTTTCTTCGTTAAACTTCGACTCGGAGTTACGCTATGTCTTTGCTTAGACGATCACCAATACTTGTTGCCTTAGTCGTTACTTTAATGGCTTGTGGTCATGAAAACAATGAGCAGCGCAATTATTCCAAGTCAGCCGTAGATGTATCCAAGTATCAAGACATAAATAGTCACTTACCTATCGAGTCGCTAGAGAAATTTGTAATCAAGGGCTCAGACGATCAAGAGCTAGAAATGTTTGTGGCTGAATACCTGGATGACGATGAAAAGCGTCGAGCCATCGTTTATCCTGTCCCTATGCAACAGAATGAAGAACAAATGAATGCAAGGGACAAGAAGAAACATCATCAGTATCGACAAGAAAAGTGGCAGTTTCTCTCTGCTGCCGTTAAAAAGCACGCCAAAGACTCGGATAGATTTATCACTTACTGGGACAACGCTCAACGTTTGCATCTCCTTACCGGAAGAACGGCTATCCCAGAACAACCTAGCGAAAAGGCTTACTCGAATGCAGAGGAAAAATTGCTTTGGCGAAAGGTTGGTGGTGGGTTTTCTCAGGAAGAGCAATTGAGTATCTTCGCGCAATGTTTAATAGGCAAGGCTGTTGATGCAAAGTCATGCTTGAGCCCGTTGTATACGGACACAGGTGATAACTATATCTTGATGAGTGCTGATGATATGGCACATATACAAGAAATCAGTCGTTTGACTGGCCAGGGTCTGCCCTTAGAGACGCGCTTGTTTGCGACCGATTCCGATCTGCACGGCCAGATCAGGCAGGTTAGGGAATGGGCTGGTGAAGGAGAGGGAACCGGCAGCTATATGCTACAACCTATGGATCAGAACTTTGTTCGTGCCTGGAGGATCATCGATCCGGCTTTTGAAGATTCCTTACTCGCCAGCTTGCTTCCTTTTACCACCGCTGCCGAAAAAGAATTTGCTGATTTAAAATTGGTCTTTCAATCCGATTGGGGCGGCTATCTGAGCCTGTATCAAGTCATCAACTAAGTCAAGTTTAAGGTGGGATTTGGAGTAAATTGCTTTGGGTGCGAACTCGACAAGAAAGAGAATCGGTGGTCACGGCGCAGGTGCTCAGCAGATCGGGGGACGACATGACGGTATCGGTGACCTGCCTACGAAGGCATCCTGGCCGACCTGTTCGCCCAGGATCAGGGTGTGATCGCCCAAGGCTGGATCGGGCCCGACAAGGTGTTTGTCGCGGAGGAAATGGCGAAGCACGACCAGACCTATATATGCCGGCCGAGGTCGCTGAAGCGCTCGAAGTGGCCGCTAAGATGGACCAACCCTATCGTGGAGGTAAGGCGCTGTGATCCCTGAACTCGGCCAGATCGCACTACTGATCGCGCTCGCGCTGTCGACGATCCAGGCCTTTTTCCCGCTGGTCGGCGCACAACGCGGGATGACCCGCTGGATGCTGCTCGCCTTCCCTGCCGCACAGTTGCAATTGCTGTTCGTCGCGATCGCATTCGGGCTGCTCACCTATAGCTTCTTGACCCATGACTTCAGCGTGCGCTATGTGGCGCACAACTCGAACACCCAGCTCCCGACACAGTATTTGTTCTCGGCGGTATGGGGTGGGCACGAGGGTTCACTGCTGCTATGGGCACTGACCTTGTCGCTGTGGACCGGCGCGGTCACCCTATTCAGTCGCAGCATCCCGCTGGCGATGATCTCGCGCGTCATTGGTGTGATGGGGCTGATCGCGGTCGGGTTCCTGTTGTTCATGTTGCTGACATCGAATCCCTTCGACCGGCTTGCCGTACCGCCGGCGGAGGGGCGCGACCTCAACCCCTTACTCCAGGACTTCGGCCTGATCATCCATCCACCGATGTTGTACATGGGCTATGTTGGCTTCGTCGTGCCCTTCGCGTTCGCGATCGCTGCGATGCTCGGCGGCCGTCTCGATGCCGCCTGGGCGCGCTGGTCACGACCCTGGACCAACATGGCCTGGCTGTTCCTGACCATCGGCATCACGCTGGGTAGCTGGTGGGCCTACTATGAACTCGGCTGGGGTGGCTGGTGGTTCTGGGATCCGGTAGAAAACGCCTCGTTCATGCCCTGGCTGGTCGGCACCGCGCTGATGCACTCGTTGGCGGTCACCGAGAAGCGCGGTGCATTCAAGGCATGGACAGTGCTGCTCGCGATCTTCGCCTTCTCGCTCAGTCTGCTGGGTACCTTCCTGGTTCGCTCCGGCGTGCTGACCTCGGTGCATGCCTTCGCCTCCGACCCGGAGCGCGGGGTCTTCATCCTGGTGTTCTTGGTGACTGTGGTCGGTTCCTCGTTGGCGCTGTATGCGGTGCGTACGAGCCGCATAAAGAGCACAGTGCGTTTCGAACTGGTATCGCGCGAGACCGGTCTGCTCCTCAACAACGTGCTGTTGGTGGTCGCCGCCGCCAGTGTGTTGCTCGGCACCCTGTACCCTCTCGCGGTGGATGCCCTGGGCCTCGGCAAAATCTCGGCCGGCCCGCCGTATTTCAATAGCGTGTTCGTTCCATTGATGGCGCCGCTGGTTGTGTTGGTGGGGATCGGCGCACTGGCGCGTTGGAAACGCGATCAACCGGCGAGATTGTCGAAGAAACTACGCACCGCTGCGATCCTGGCCCTGATCGTAGGCATCGCCTACCCGGCACTGTTTACCCCGCAGTACCTGTGGCAGGCGGCGTTCGGCATGACCCTGGCCGTTTGGGTGGTCGCTGCGACCCTGGTCGCAATCCGCGAGCGTTTGGGTCCACATGCGAACCTGCGCCACATACCGCGCGGCTTCTGGGGCATGGTGACCGGTCACCTCGGTGTCGCGGTGTTTGTCGTCGGCGTCACGCTCACATCGCTTTACTCGACCGAAAAGGATGTCCGTCTGGCGCCTGGCGAAATCTATGAGATGAATGGGTATACCTTCGACTTCGCCGGCGTCGAGCAGATCAAGGGCCCGAACTACACCGCCTACCGCGGCAACTTGGTGGCCAGCAAAGCCGGCCGGCAGGTGGCCGAGATGCATCCGGAAAAACGCTTCTATCTGGCGCAGACCATGCCGAGGACCGAGGCAGCGATCGATGCCGGTCTGACCCGTGATCTGTTCGTCGCCCTGGGCGAGGATTTAGGAGACGGCGCCTGGAGCCTGCGGATCTACCACAAGCCATTCGTGCGCTGGCTATGGCTGGGCGCCCTGATGATGGCGATCGGTGGCGGCCTGGCGGCCACCGATCGACGCTACCGAACCCTGGCGCGCCGCACCCGTCAGGCCGGGGCGGGCACTGCAGAGGTCGCGGCATGACGCGAGCCCTGCTGCCGTTGGGCGGCTTCCTGATACTGGCCGCCCTGTTGTGGTCCGTGCTCGACCAGATGAACAAGGGCGAGTACGACCCGCGCGAGGTACCAACCGAGTTCATCGGACAGCCGGCACCCGAATTCGCGCTGCCCGATCTGCTCGATCCCACGCAGACGGTGCGCCCCTCGGACATGGTGGGCCAGCCCTGGCTGCTCAACATCTGGGGTACCTGGTGCCCGGAATGCTGGATGGAGCACGAGTTTCTGGTCTATCTTGCCGAGCGTGAGGATGTCTCCATCGTTGGTATCAATTGGCGCGACGAGGCCGCCGAGGCCAAGGCGATGCTTACTCGCCTCGGCAACCCGTTTAGCAAGATCGCCTTCGATCCTCAGAGCGATGCGGTGATCGACTGGGGGGTGTACGGGGCACCCGAGACCTTCCTGATCGATGCCCAGGGCGTGGTGCGTGAAAAACACACTGGTGCGCTGTCGCCGCAGATCTGGCAAACCAAGTTCCTACCCTACTTCGAAGCAGCGGAGAACCCTTCTTGAGCCGGGCATTGGTATGGCTTTGCGCACTGCTGCTCGCCAGTGGCGCCACGGCACGGGTCGAGGTCTATGAATTCGATAACGCGGAGCAGGAGACGCGCTACAACAAGCTGATCGCCGAGCTGCGCTGCCTGGTCTGTCAGAATCAAAACCTGGCCGACTCGAACGCCGCGCTGGCCGTCGACCTGCGCCGTAAGACCTACAGCATGGTCAAGGCCGACAAGAGCGAGCGCGAGATCGCCGACTTCATGGTCGCGCGCTATGGCGAATTTGTCCTTTATCGGCCGCCAATCAACAGCAACACACTGCTGCTGTGGGTGGGTCCCTTCGTGATACTCGTGCTCGGCGTTGGCCTGTTAATCCGCACCATCCGCTGGCGACGCAATGCGCAACCGGCCGATATCGACCAGGCCAAGCTCGAGGCCGCCGCCGCCCTGCTTGAGACCGACAGTGACAGAAAACCCCGATGACCTTGTTCTGGATGATTAGCGCCGGGATGATTCTGGCGGCCCTGGCCCTGCTCGCGCCCACCCTGCTGCGCAAGCTACCGGGCCGCTCTGACACGACAGAGCAACTCAATGTCGCGATCGCCCGTGAGCGGTTGGCGGAACTGGTCAAGCAGCGCGACGCCAATGAACTCTCTGACGACGAGTTCGCTCAGGCCCGTCGTGACCTGGAGCTGGCGCTCGCCGAAGACCTGGGTGAGACCGCCACCGCTGAACCTGCGCGCACCGGACCCCAGGCCCGCTGGGCCTTGCCGGTCAGCGCGCTCCTGATCGTGGCGATCACGGTGCCGCTTTACGTAAAGATCGGCAACCCGGAACTCATCGAAGCTTCGGACAGCGACACTCAAGTCGTCGAAGGACACGGCGGAAGCGGCGAGATGCCGCCGATCGATGAGCTGGTCAAACAACTGCGGGCACGCCTGGAGGCTGAGCCCAGTCATGTCGAGGATTGGAATCTACTCGGCCGTACCTACATGAGCCAGCGCCAGTATGACGATGCGGTGTACGCCTTCGAGCATGTGGTCGAGCTGACGCCGAACGAACTCTCGGCTTTGCTGGCCTTGGTCGATGCGCTGGCGACGCGCGACCACGGAAAGCTCGGCGCACGCGCGGTCGAGATACTCGAGCGTGCCCGATCGATCGATCCGGACAATATCACCGCGCTGTGGTTGCTCGGCATCGCCGCAGCCAGCAACGGCGACCTGCCCCAGGCAATCGAACACTGGCAGCGCGCCTACCCGTTGGTGGACGAGCAGCCAGAAATGCAAGAAGAGCTCGCTGGCCTGATCCGCCGCGCCGGCGGCGAGCCACCTCAGACGACCGACGATCTGCCGCCCGCCATGGCGACCGCGCCAGTCGCAGCAAGCAGCACGCCGCAGACCACTGGTGCCGCGCCCGCAGCAGAGGAGGCGGCGATCGTGGTCGAAGTCGCGCTGACACCGGCGTTGATGGAACAAGTCGCAGAAACCGACACGGTGTTTGTGCTGGCGCGCGCCGAGAGCGGCCCACCGATGCCCTTGGCGGTCGCCCGGCATCAGGCCGGCGAACTGCCGCTACGCGTCACCCTCACCGATGCCATGGCAATGATGCCAGCACTCAAACTGTCATCCTTCGACCGGGTCAAGGTCAGTGCCAAAGTCTCGAAGAGTGGCCAGCCCAGGATCCAACCCGGCGATATGCTGGCCGGCGACCGGCTGGTCGAGACGGGTAACCCACCGGAAAGCGTGCAGTTGGTGATCGATCGCGTCGTCGACTGACGTCGAGCGGCCGTGCTCAAGCGCCTGCCATCGACAAAGCGCATCTGGACCACACAAGCTACCGCCACAAACTGGCGTCTCCGGCTTCATCGCGGGCGAGGTCGGCGCCGGCACTGCGGCGCAACGCCTGGTACTGGCTGCCGACCCCTGGCGGCGGTGCTCGGCGCTCAGCGTCAACCCTTCCTCGGCGGCCAGGGCGCGCGCAAAATCCTCCGACCAGTCTTGCGGATCGACCAGGTAGCCCTCGCTGTCGAGTTCGACGCGCTGGTCGCCGACCGGTAGCCACTGTGTGCTCATGCCCGGATAGGCATTGCGCCCGCTCGGCAGCTCGCCGGGGCCGCCTTCATCGAGACCTTCACTGCGATCATCGTGTGTTCTCCTGTGTGGCAGTTGCTCTGCGAGTCGCTCTGTTCGGTTCTGCTCTATAAGCTAGTCCTGATATACAGTTCAGGCAAGCGAAAGTTATTTGACTTTAGTATCTGTTTTTCCGATATTAAGCCCTCCAATTGCCGCCTGGGTCTTGAGCGACACTGATCTCGAAGCGGCGATCGACACCAAGTGCGATCGCCGGCGCGTGAAGGTAGGCTGAGAGTTGAACGCTGATGGACATCGACCAGATAAAGACCTTCCTCGCGGTGGCCGCGCACGGCAGCTTCCTCGAGGCCGCCGCGCAGGTGCATGTCACCCAATCGACGGTGAGCGCGCGCATTCAGAGCCTGGAACAGCAGTTCGGCACGCGGCTGTTCGTGCGCAACCGCGCCGGCGCCAGCCTGACCCATGCCGGCGAACGTTTTCTTCGCCACGCCAAGACCCTACTGCTGACCTACGAGCAGGCGCGCCACGAGGTGGGTCTGCCGAGCCGCTTCCGTGCCAGCCTCACCCTGGGTGCGCGCATCGCGCTCTGGGACAGTCTGCTGCCGCGTTGGATCGGGCGCCTGCGCAGCCACATGCCGGACATCTCGCTCAACACCGAGATCGGCTTCGAGGAAGACCTGATGCGCCGGGTCATCGCCGGCACCATGGACTTGGCGCTGATGTACAGCCCGCGCCAGGCCGCTGGCATTCAGGTCGAGTACCTGTTCGACGAGACCCTGATCCTAGTCGGCCCGGACCCGGAGCGGCGCGCGCTCGACGACAGCTACGTCTACGTCAACTGGGGGCCGACCTTCTTCGCCCAGCATCGCCAGGCCTACCCGGAACTGGAGCGCCCGGCGCAGACCGCCAACATCGGCTGGCTCGGGCTGCAGCTGATTCTCGCCAACGGCGGCACCTGCTTCGTGCCGGAGCGGGTCGCGGCCTCCTATCTGGAGGGCGGTTGCCTGCACCGCATCCACGACAGCCCGAGCCTGCGGCTGCCGACCTATGTGGTCTATCCGACTGCGGGCAGCCGTGACGTCGTTGACGCAGCCCTAGAGACGCTCCGTGCGCTGATCCGCGCTGAGCATGGTGAAACTGAGTAGGGCTGAAGCTGAAGCGAAAGCGAAAGGCGGAGACCAGCTCGCCGTCCTAATCCCGCGCCACCGGCAGCCCAGCATGGCGCCACTCGGGCAGGCCATCGGCCAGGCGTCGGGCCTCGAAGCCGGCCTCGCGCAATGCCGCAACCGCCTCGAACGAGAGCACGCACCAGGGTCCGCGGCAGTAGGCGACGACCTGACGCTCCGGCGGCAGCTCCGCCAGTCGGGTCTTGAGTTGGTCAAGCGGGATATTGAGGGCGCCCGGCAGATGGCCCTGGCCGAACTCCTCGGATGGGCGCACATCGAGCACCGTCACCAGCCCATCTTGCGCCTGCTCCAACAGTTCAGCCGCCGGCATCGGCTCGAGCGCATCACGCTGCAGCAGATACTGCGCCATCAGCTCAGCGACCGCATCGCTGCGATCCTGGGCGATGCCGCGCAGCGCGGCGAGGGCATCCAGCGCCCGCTCATCGCCGAGCGAATAGCGCACATACTTGCCATCGCGCCGCGCATTGACCAGCCCTGCGGCCTTGAGCTGCTGCAGATGCTTGGAGGTGTTGGCCACCGACAGCCCGCTGAGCCGCACCAGTTCTTCGACACTGCGCTCGCCTTGAGCCAGGTAGTCGAGCAGCTCCAGCCGCGCCGAATGCCCCAAGGCGCGGGCGATCACGGCGAGATGCTCGAACAGCTGTTGTTTGGGCGATGCAGACTGGGTCACGATGAGCGGCTGGCAAGGACAGGACACCACAGTATAACGCCACGCGCATCAGAACCCGCTCGCCATCCCTCGGCACTCAGCCTTCACCAGCTAACAGCCGATAGCTATCATTCAACTTTATATTTGAATGATGCCGATATTCATGGGATACTGCCGCCTTCAATCTCGACTGCGGAGCCCATACCCATGACCACCCTGTTCATCCTCAACGATCCCGCTTACGGCACCGAGCGTAGCTTCAACGGGCTGCGATTAGCGAAGGCCTTGCAAAACAAGGGCGAGACCGTCAGCGTCTTCCTGATGGCCGATGCCGTCTCCTGCGCCAAGGCCGGGCAGAAGGTGCCGCAGGGCTACTACAATCTCGAGCTGATGGTGAAGGGCGTCGCCCGTAAAGGCGAGATGCTGCTCTGCGGCACCTGCATGGATGCGCGTGGGATCACCGATGAGGAGTTGGTCGAAGGCGCGCGCCGCAGCACCCTGGATGAGCTGGCTGAGCGCACGCTCGCCGCTAACGAGGTGCTGGTGTTCTGAGTGGTGCCCGTTTGTGTGGAGTGCGCACGCCAGCGCCAGCGCTGGGCGACCTCACTGATAGTGCTTGGCCAACGGCGAGACGGTGTTGCCTGCAAAATCATGAGCCACCAATGAAGCTGTCGATCATCATCCCAGCCCTGAACGAGGAGGACAGCATCGGTG
>NZ_JCAQIA010000061.1:0-10945 GCF_059621085.1 Halochromatium sp. NSM3
GATCCTGAATCCAGTAGTCGGCGTAGGTCACATAGCGGTCGAAGATATTTTGGCCATACTCGGCGTAGGACTCCAGATAGGCGGTCTGCAGCTCCTTGCCAATGAACTCCGCATAGCGCGGTGCCAGGTATTGCTTGAGGAAGCCAAAGTAGCGATCCTGGACCTCCTGCGGCAGGTGCTCGCGCACGATCTGCTTCTCGAGCACATAGAGCAGATGTACCGGGTTGGCGGCAACCTCGCTGTGATCGAAGTTGAACACCTGCGACAGGATCTTGAACGCGAACCGCGTCGAGATGCCGGACATGCCCTCGTCGACGCCAGCATAGTCGCGATACTCCTGCACCGACTTGGCCTTGGGGTCAGTGTCCTTGAGATTCTCACCGTCGTAGACGCGCATCTTCGAGAAGATGCTCGAGTTCTCCGGCTCCTTCATCCGTGTCAGCACCGAGAATTGCGCCATCATCTCCAGCGTGCCCGGCGCGCAGGGCGCCTGGTTCAGGGTGCTGTGGCGCAAGAGCTTGTCGTAGATCTGCTTCTCTTCGGTGACGCGCAGGCAGTACGGCACCTTGACGATGAAGACGCGGTCGAGGAAGGCCTCGTTGTTCTTGTTGTTGCGGAACGACTGCCACTCCGACTCGTTACTGTGCGCCAGAATGATGCCCTGGAACGGGATCGCCGACAGCCCCTCGGTGGCGTTGTAGTTGCCCTCCTGGGTCGCGGTGAGCAGCGGATGCAGCACCTTGATCGGCGCCTTGAACATCTCGACGAATTCCATCAGGCCCTGATTGGCCCGACAGAGCGCACCGGAATAGCTGTAGGCATCGGCGTCGTTCTGCGCGAAATGCTCGAGCTGGCGGATATCGACCTTGCCGACTAGGGCCGAGATATCCTGGTTGTTCTCATCGCCAGGCTCGGTCTTGGCCACCGCGACCTGCTCGAGGATCGACGGATAGAGCTTGACGACGCGGAACTTGGTGATGTCGCCGTGATACTCCTGCAGCCGTTTCACGGCCCAGGGCGACATGATGTTGCGCAAGCAGCGATCCGGGATGCCATAGTCCTCCTCGAGGATCTTGCCGTCCTCCTCCGGCGAGAACAGCCCGAGCGGCGATTCGAACACCGGCGAGCCCTTGATCGCGTAGAACGGGATCTGCTGCATCAACTCCTTGAGCTTCTCGGCGAGTGACGATTTACCGCCGCCGACCGGCCCGAGCAGGTAGAGGATCTGCTTCTTCTCCTCCAGCCCCTGCGCGGCATGCTTGAGGTAGGAGACCAGGTGCTCGATCGCCTCCTCCATGCCGTAGAAGTCGGAGAAGGCCGGGTAGCGTTTGATGACCTTGTTCTGGAAGATACGGCTCAGACGCGGATCGTTGTGGGTATCGATCAGCTCCGGCTCGCCGATGGCGGCCAGCAGGCGCTGAGCAGACCCCGCGTAGGCCATCGGGTTGCTTTTGCACAGCTCCAGATACTCTTGCAGACTCATGTCCTCCTCGCGGGAAGACTCATATCTGGCCTGGTAGCGCTCGAAGATCGACATTCAGATTTACCTCGCTCGGAAGTCACGATCGGAAGGCGCTGCCTGAGCGCGCGGCTCGTTGCGCCGCTGCGTTGACGCGCCAGTTAGTCTGTTCTTTCAGCCTTGAGGCGTTGTCAGAGATGAACGCCCCAAGCCTGTTATGCAAGCTCCTCTTTGCTCACCCCCGCCGGGGCTTCAGCGGCTCTTCAACCGGAACTCCGACCGGGCCTCTAGCTAACCGTTACTTCGCCGGCACGCAACCGGCACTTCGCGGGACATCAGCCGCTTCCACAGCCGAGCGGGCGTTCGCGACCCGCTGCGGTCTCTGCAACCTCTGCAATCTCTGCGCCACGCTCCCATGCAACGCGGCGACACCTGCGGTCCAAGCCTGATAATGCCAGCTTCAGGTGCCCTTGCGTCAAGTAGTCGCACCAGATCGGTGCGGAATCATCACAGCGACCCGGCCACCCCTGGTTAGACAGCCTCCGTCGCCCGGGTTCAGCCCGAAAGGTCCGCTCCCGCGCCGGTTTGGAGCCGCAAGGCGGCGGAACATCGGTCGCTGTGCAGCCGATTGTTATGTTCTCTATGAAGCGCTAGAGTGTGTATAGACGGCCACGATGATACACATAGGTGCGGCATGAGAACGAACATTGTCATTGACGACCAGTTGATGGCCGAAGCCCTGAAGGCCTCGGGTTACGAAACCAAAAAAGAAGCCGTGGAGCAAGGCCTGAAACTCCTGGTGCGGTTGAGCAAGCAGCAAGAGATTCGAACATTGCGAGGCAAGATCAAGTGGGAAGGTGATCTGGATGACATGCGGAGTGCGGAATGATACTGGTGGATACCAGCGTCTGGATCGACTATTTCAATGGTATCGAAAACCCTCAAACCGATCTTCTGGACTCCTCGATAATCGAGGGATCAGTCGCGATGGGTGACCTTATATTTTTGGAAATCCTACAAGGGATCCACAACGATAGAGATTACCAGCAGGCCAAGCAAAGCCTGCTGACTCTGAATCAGTATGAGATGTTTGGCAAAGAAATGGCCGAAAAGTGCGCGGACAATTACCGAACGCTCCGAAAAAAAGGGATTACGATCAGAAAAACCGCAGATGTCATCATTGCGACTTTCTGCATAGAGAACCGCCTCCCGTTGCTTTTTCTGGATCGCGACTTCATTCCCTTCGTTGATCATCTAGGGCTCGAACCAGCTCTACAAGAAACATAACGCCCGGCTGACCCGCCCGCGACGGCGGCACTGAGCGAGAGCGAAGTGCCGACGGCGCGGATGGTTACAAAAAGAGTACTTTAATAGCACGTCTCGTACGGGACTTTATAGAACAAAATTTAGATCAAAATATTGAGTTAGAAATAGTTACCAAGAATCAATTAAAGGACAATCAATAATGTCAAATAGATCGCATCGAAATTCTGATCATATGGCAATGAATTCTCTAGCTAGGAACTATAGTCCACCGGTTTTCCGGTGCCCGGCGTCTAGATCATGCTAAAAGAGTCAGACCAAGCCAAAAACGTCGTATTCGAGACGAGCCGATGAATAGCACGCAGATTCGCATCCAGTCCACCCCCTTTGACCCGTTCGCGGAGCAAGACGAACTGCGTCGCGGCCAGCCTCAGGTCGGCGCCCTGGTCGCCTTCGTCGGTCTGATGCGTGACCTCAACGAGGACGCCAACGTCTGCGGGATGACGCTCGAGCATTACCCAGGGATGACCGAGCGCGCGCTCGCGAAGATCGCAGCCGAGGCGCAACGCCGCTGGCCGCTCGAGGGGATTCGTATCCTGCATCGCGTCGGCCGACTCGAGCCAGAAGATCCCATTGTGTTGGTCGCGGTGACCAGCCGGCATCGGGGTGATGCCTTTCGCGCCTGCGAGCTGATCATCGATTACCTCAAGACCGACGCACCATTCTGGAAGAAGGAGCGCACCGAGACCGGTGAGCGCTGGGTCGAAGCGCGCGACGGCGATGCGGCGGCCCAGCAACGCTGGCAAGTCAACGCCGACCAGGATACTCAGGGCGCTTGAGCATCATGCGAGGTTCTACCAAGGCTGCGGCTGCGGACCAACGAGCCATGATATTGCTGCACCGCACGCAATGCTCGACCCATCCGCCTTTCCGCGCTAGCCCGGAACGGTCGGAAAGCCAGCGCGTGGCCCCATCTCGAACCGATCGCGGGCGTAGAGCGGGGGCGATTGCATATAGATCGCGACCAGTTCGGCGACGGACTCGAGCGCTTCCTGATGGATGCGCTCGTAACCGTGCGAGGCGTCGATCCCGAACGTCACCAGCGCCGTGCGCACATCGTTGCCGGCCTCGAGCGCCGCAGCGCTGTCGGAGCGGTAGTACTTGAACACATCGCGCTGATGCTGGATCTGGAACTCCTGGCAGATCTGGATGATGCGATGGGTCAGGTGGTAGTCGAACGGGCCGCCCATATCCGCCATGCAGATGGTCGCGCCGAACTCGCTCGAATTCTGCCCTGGCGCGGTGGTGCCATTGTCGATGGTCAGCATCTCGGCGACATCCTTGTGTAAGGCCGCCGAGGCGCCGGAGCCAACCTCTTCCGAGATCGTAAACAGCGGATGGCAATCGACCGGGAGCTTGACCTTGCTCTCCTTCACGGCCTTGACCGCCGCAAGCAGCAGCGCCGCGCCGGCCTTGTCATCGAGATGACGCGAATTGATGTAGCCGGTGGCCGTGATCTCCGGCGAGGTATCGATGGCGATGAAGTCGCCCACATGAACCCCGAGCTGAAGCAGACTCTGGAGGTCATAGACGCGCTCATCGATGCGAAACTCGACATGGTCCCAGCCGCCCTCCTGCTTATCGATCTCGGGGCCAAAGGTATGCCCCGAGGCCTTTAGCGGCAGGATGGTGCCGCGATGCTGGCCGATATCGGTGAACAGCGTGCAACGCGCCCCTTCAGCGAACCTTGAGTTCCAGTGTCCCACCGGGACCATCTGCAAGCGCCCGTTGGGCTTCAGCGCCTTGACCATCGCCCCGAGGGTGTCGATGTGGGCGACGATGGCCTTGTTCGGCCGCGCGGCCTCACCCTTCAGCGTCGCGCGAATCGCGCCACGGCGGGTCAGCTCGAAGGGCACGTCAAGGCGCTCGAGTTCCTCGCACACGAGATGGACCACCCGATCCGTGTAACCGGCGGGACTGGGCGTAAAGAGGAGTTTGAGCAGGATATCGAGCAGGTACTCGGTATCGATACGAAGATGCTTCAAGCGCTGAGCTCCCGGGCTGCGGTCTGCGGAAAGAGCAAGTCGACGAAACGTTCGGCGGTCGGCTGGGGCTCGTGGTTAGCCAGCCCGGGCCGCTCGTTGGCTTCGATGATCACATAGTCGGACGCAGTCACGTCCGGCACTAGAAAATCCAGGCCCGTCACCGGAATGTCAAGCACCCGCGCCGCTTTCGCAGCCGCCTGGGCCAGCGCCGGGCTCAGTGAATCGGTCACATCATGGATGGTGCCGCCGGTGTGCAGGTTCGCGGTTTTGCGCACCACTAGCGTGCACCCGTAGGGCAAGGTCTCTTCCATCTTGAAGCCGGCCTCGCGCACGCAGCGCTCGGTCTCGTCGTCGACCGGGATACTCGATTCACCGCTGGTCGCCGCCCGTCGTCGCCGGCTTTGGATCTGGATCAGCTCGCCGATATTATGCGCGCCGGTGCCGACGATCTGCGCCGGCTTGCGGATCGCGGCCGCCACCACCTGGAAATCGATGACGATGATACGTAGATCGGCACCGGTGCAGAACTGCTCCAGGATCACCGTCTCGCAGATGCGCCGGGCGTTTTTGATCGCGCGCTCGAGATCGTTCGGATCGCGGATATCGACACTGATGCCCGCGCCCTGTTCACCCCGAGCCGGCTTGACGACGACGCTGCCGTGACGGGTCAGGAAGGCCTCGGCCTGATCCAGGGCCTCGTAGGTGCATTGATCCGGCACCTTGAGGCCCGCACGCCGCAGCAAGCGCTGAGTCACGACCTTATCGTCGCAGCGGCTCATCGCCACCGCCGTGGTCAGCTCGCTCAAGGACTCGCGGCAGACGATGCGCCGGCCGCCGAGCCCGAGCGCAAAGTAACCGGCCTCGGCATCGATGACCTCGATCCCGATCCCGCGCCGGCGCGCTTCGTTGACGATGATCGCGGCATAGGGATTCAACTGCGCCGCCGGCTGTTTGCCGATAAACAGCGGCTCGTTATAGGCATTCTTGTTCTTCAGTGCGAACACCGGCACCCGCTCGAAACCGAGCTTTTCGTAGAGGCGGATCGCGCCCTTGTTATCGTGCATCACCGATAGGTCCAGGAAAGCGCGACCGCGGGCCTGATAGAACTCGGTCACCTGCCGCACCAGCGCCTCGCCAATGCCCGGATACGGAGCCTGGGCATCTACCGCCAAGGCCCAAAGACTCGCGCCGCGCTCGACATCGCCGAAGGCCTCGACATGATCGACGCCGTTCACGCAACCGAGGATGCCGCCGTCCTGCTCGTCTTGCGCGACCCAGCACTGGACCACGCGCGACGCCCGTTGCCGCCAGATGAACTCAGCGCTCGGCGGCACCATGCGCCGCGAGGCATAGAGCCGATGCACGGCCTCGGCGTCGGCATGGTTGTTGAGCAGGCGCACGACGAAGCCCTTGGGCCGCCGATGGGAGTATTGATAGCGGTCGAGCCACAAGCGAAAGGTATGCGAGGGGTCGAGGAACAGATCCTGAGGCGCGTAGGACAGCACCACATGCGGATCACGCAGATACATGGCCACATCCCGCCGGCCGGAGCCTTCCTCTTGCAGACATTCGGCCAGCTTCTGCGGATCGTTGAAGGTCTGGCCGAAGATCAGCCGTCCCCAGCCACAGTCCACGGCCGTCTCCGACCAGATCTCGTTCTCGTGGCGGCGCTTGTTGTCCCAGCTGCTGACCGACTGCGCCCGCCGCCGTTCGAGCCGATGATGGATGTGCTCCCGCGTGCTCATTGCGCTGTCCCCTCGTCCGGTTTCGTTTTCTGTCTTTAGATTCCCTGCTCTTGCAGCCAGAGTTCGAGCAGCGTTACCTGCCACAATTTGGAGCCGCGCAACGGCGTAATGTGCTCATCTGGTGCATCGAGCAGCGGCTGCACATAGGCCGGCTGGAACAGCTCGCGCTCGCGCGCGCGCTGACTGAGCACCGTCTCGCGCATCATCTCGAGCACCTCGCCACGCGGATACTTCAGGGCCGGAACCGGGAAATAGCCTTTGGGCCGGTCGATGACCTCGGTCGGGATGATGCGCCGCCCAACCGCCTTGAGTACACATTTACCGTCATCGCAAAGTTTATGCCGCGCCGGAATCCGCGCCGCGAGTTCGACCAGCTCATGATCCAGGAACGGCACGCGTGCCTCCAGACCCGCCGCCATGGTCATGTTGTCGACCCGCTTGACCGGGTCATCGACGAGCATGATCTGCTGATCGATCCGCAGCGTCTTATCGACCGCTGCATCGGCCCCCGGCATCGCAAAATGCTCGCGGATGAAGGCGCGGCTATGGTCCTCGCCGTGCAGACGCGGATGCACCGCCCGCAGATACTCGGCATGCTCGCGGTCACAGAACACGCGTGCGTAGTCCGCAGCGGGATCCTGGCTCTCGAGCATCGGTGGATACCAGTGGTAGCCGCCGAAGACCTCGTCGGCGCCCTGCCCGCTCTGCACCACCTTGACGTGCTTGGCGACCTCTTGCGAGAGCAGATAGAAGCCGATGACGTCATGGCTGACCATCGGCTCGGACATCGCCCGCACACAGCCCGGCAGACTCGACAGCAGCCGGTTGCGCGAGTCGACCTGGATCTTGTGATGATCGGTCGCGTAGTGCTTGGCGATGATGTCCGAGTACTGGAACTCATCGCCGGCCTCGTCACCGACGCTCTCGAAACCGACCGAGAAGGTGTTCAGCCCGCGCTGGCCCTGCTCCGCCAGCAGGCCGACGATCAGGCTCGAATCCAACCCGCCGGAGAGCAGCACGCCGACATCGACGTCGGCCACCAGGCGCCGGTCGACGGCGGTGCGCAAGGCCGCCAGCACCCGGTCCTGCCAATCCTCAAAGCTCAGCGCCTGCTCATCCGGGCTGGCGATGAAACTCGGCTGCCAATACTGATGCTCGCGCACCTGGCCATCGGGCTCGATCACCCGAATCGTCGCCGGCGGCAGCTTGCGCGCGCCACGCAGGATGGTGTGCGGTGCCGGCACCACGGCATGGAAGTGCATGTAGTAGTGCAGCGCGACCGGGTCGAGATCGGTGTCGATGCCGCCGCCGGCGAGCAACGCGGGCAGGCTCGAGGCAAATCGCAAGGCGCCCGGCTGCTCGGCATAGTAGAACGGCTTGATGCCGAGCCGATCGCGCGCCAAGGTCAAGCGCCCGCTATCGCGCTCGGCGATCGCGAACGCGAACATCCCGTGAAACCGCTGCACACACTCCGCCCCCCAGGCATGGAAGGCCTTCAGGATCACCTCGGTATCGCTGTGCGAGAAGAACCGATAACCCTGACCCTTGAGTTCTTCGCGCAGTTCCTTGTAGTTGTAGATGCAACCGTTGAAGGCGATGGTCAACCCTAGCTCGCTATCGACCATGGGCTGGTTGCCATGTGGGCTGAGGTCGATGATGCTGAGGCGGCGGTGGCCGAGCGCGACCCGAGCCTGCTGGAACAGACCGCTGCCGTCAGGTCCGCGAGCCTGCATGCTCTGGTTCACAGCAGCCAGTGCACCAAGATCGATCGGCTGACCATCGAAGCGGATCTCACCGCAGAATCCACACATCTGGAAATCCTCAAGGCTAGGGGTATTCGGAGGGCGCGCGCGGCGTTCATGTCAGTTTAACGAATCCGCCTCTGGCCTTCCATCGGGGCAGGGGCGCTCGCCGCTCGCCCTGTCGGCACGCATGCTTGGCGCGCTTTCAGCACTGCCTTGGCGCTACTCAGCAATGGCCGCCTGGTCGTATTTCAATGCGATGACCCCTAACTCTTTGCTAGCACCCAACAAGGAACAACAGACGATGCCCGCACACACCAATCTCTCGCGCCTGCCCGACGCGCACTGCGCCGATAGCTTCGAGCCAGCCGACGAGCAAGAGGTCTATGACGCGCACAAGGAGCATCTCATCCACGAGCTGTTGACCCAGCTCGGCGAGGACCCCGAGCGCGAGGGACTCAAGCGCACCCCGCTGCGCGTGGCCAAGGCGCTGGATTTCCTCACCAGTGGCTACGGAATATCGGCCGAGGAGACCATCAAGAAGGCGCTGTTCGAGGAAGATGTCCGCGAGATGGTGGTCGTGCGCGGCATCGAGTTCTACAGCCTCTGCGAACACCACATGCTGCCCTTCTTCGGCCAGGCGCATGTGGGCTATCTCCCCAACGGCAAGGTCGTCGGCCTGAGCAAGGTCGCGCGGGTGGTCGATGTCTTCGCACGCCGCTTGCAAGTACAAGAGCGCCTGACCAGTCAGATCGCCGATGCCCTGATGGAGCACTTGGGCGCGCATGGCGTCGCCGTGGTGATGGAAGCCAGCCACACCTGCATGATGATGCGCGGCGTGCAGAAACAGAACAGCACCACGATCTCGAGCGCGATGCGCGGTACCTTCGAGTCCGACGCCCGCACCCGTGCCGAGTTCATGGGCTTCCTGAATCGCTAGCCCGCATCGCCGAGCCCGACCAACAGCGTCCTGAACCACCCATGAAACTCTTTAGCTGCACGAATTGCGGCAACATCCTCTACTTCGAGAATGTCGCCTGTACGCAGTGTGGTCTACCGCTGGGCTTCCTGCCAGAGCGCCTAAGCCTGGTGCCTCTCGAGGCCATCGGCGAAGGCGTCTGGCAGCCGGTGGGCGACCAGGCCCGCTACCGGATGTGCAACAACTCCGCCCAGCATGAGGTCTGCAACTGGATGGTGGACGCCGACAGCGAGCAGGCGTTTTGCGCCGCCTGCGACCTCAACGGCACCATCCCCGACCTCTCGGTGAGCGGCAATCAAGAGCGCTGGCGGGCAATGGAGACCGAGAAACGGCGCCTGATCTACACCCTGCTGCAGCTCGGGCTGCCGGTGATCCCGCGCCGGCGTGACCAGGCCGGCCTCGAGTTCGCGTTCCTTGCCGACACCCCCGCCAGTTTCAGCGAGCGCAATAAGGTGATGACGGGGCATGCGCAAGGCCTGATCACGATCAATCTCGCCGAGGCCGATCCAGCCGAGCGCGAGCGCATGCGCGAGCAGATGGATGAGCCCTACCGCACCATCCTCGGCCACTTCCGGCATGAGTCCGGTCATTATTACTGGGACCGCCTGATCCGCGACAGCGACTGGCTGATGCCGTTTCGGGCGTTATTCGGCGATGAAACCCTGGATTATGCGCAGGCCTTGGACCGGCACTATCAACAAGGCCCGCCGTCGGACTGGCCCGAGCACTTCATCAGCGCCTACGCCAGCACGCACCCCTGGGAAGACTGGGCCGAGAGCTGGGCCCACTATCTGCTGATGGTCGACGCGCTGGAAACCGCCTATCAGTTCGGTCTCAGCATCCGCCCGCGCGCTGGCAACAACACGGCACTGGATGTCGATCACGGCTTCGACGCCTACCGGGCCACCTCCTTCGACAGCATCCTCCAACACTGGCTCCCGCTAACCCTCGCCCTTAACAGCCTCAATCGCAGCATCGGTCATGAGCACGCCTATCCGTTCGTGCTGGCGACGCCGGCGATCGAGAAGTTGCGTTTTGTGCATCGTGTGGTGCATGCAGCCGTCACTGTGGCGACAACTACAAACAACCCGACATCCAGCGCAGGTCGAGCGTAAACGGATACTCCCCCGCCGGCTCCTCGGGCGGCGGATCGATATCGCCTGGCGTATGCCCCATGTGCCGAAAGCGCGCAATTCGTCGACTCTCGGCCTCGTAGCTGTTGACCGGGAAGCGTACCCCGGCGACGTACTCGCCCTTGCGACCGGTCGGGCGTAGCGGCGGGCATCGACCGTTGCAGCTGACGATATGGCGCGTGTCGGTGCGGTATTCGGTCTTATGATTGAGCGCAACCAGCATTCAGAAACATCGCGTTCGCGAGACGCTTACAGCCGGCATCCGTATCATATCGAGTCGCAAACGTTGACTCGGCGCGGTCGATCAGCCGGCGTAACCCCTCAACTCGGAGCATCCGTATGACTGCTGCCGCTTTCCGCCCACCACCTGGCGGCCTCTTTGTTGCTAATGCTGCCGTTGTTCCTGCTCGGCCTGCACTACGGTTACGAAGCCTACATCGCCGATGCCTGTCTAGAGCGCGGCGGCTCTTTCGACTACGAGACCAGCCCTTTTAAGGTGATTCTAACCTATTGTAATCTATAGTCATCTTCTAGCGACCCTGGAGCTGATGCCCGGATGTTTGACGGTGTCCTGCAACG
>NZ_JCAQIA010000101.1:0-384 GCF_059621085.1 Halochromatium sp. NSM3
CGAGCGATTCGTGCCGCATGTCTTAGACTATAAGGAATTTTGCGGATGACTATAATGAGATATCCGGACATTAGCCGGACATTAGAATTCGGCTGCATATTGCGTTTCAGGCAGCTGGAAGAACGATAGAATCCGGTGCGTGCGTTTCTGTAACGAGCGCAGTGCGCTGTGCACACGCTGCTTGAGGTCGCGTTTGTTTTTGATGACTTGTCGCCCAAGCGTTTTGTCCTTGAGTTCTTCCCAGACATGTTCGTCGGGATTGCGCTCCGGGGTATAGGCCGGGAGGACCAGCCCTTTTAAGGTGATGCTAACCTATTGTAATCTATAGCCATCTTCTAGCGACCCTGGAGCTGATGCCCGGATGTTTGACGGTGTCCTGCAACG